>NZ_JAQECM010000010.1:0-48688 GCF_027669965.1 Candidatus Collinsella stercoripullorum
CCGGCGCGGGCGACGTCGTCGCGGCCCTCGAGGACGAGGGCGTCGATATCGGACGAGAGCAGGCCCTCAACGAGGCCCTCGAGCTCGCGCGGGGCCTCGATGAGGTCGCCCGCGCGCGCGAGCACCGCGTCGGCGAGGTCGCGGGCGACCGACGACACGAGCTCGGAGGCGCCGGCCATGCGCTCGTCGAGCCTGCGCAGGCCGGCGAGCTCGGAGGTGGCCTCCGAATGGCGGCGGCGGGCGTCGGATTCCCGCGCGCGCCGGTCGTCGAGGGCGGACTGCGCCGCGGCGATCGCCTCGCGGGCCTCCTCGCGGCGGTCGCGCGCGTCGGCGAGCTCGGCCTCGAGCTCCTCGGCGCGGCCGCGGCGGCTCTCGAGGGAGGCGCGCACCTCGGCCGCCTGGTCCTCGATCTGCTCGAGGCGCGAGGCGTACATCGAGTCCTCGACCTCGGCGTTGGATACGGCCTCCTTGGCCTTGACGTACTCGAGCGCGGCGTCGTCGGCGCGGCGCTGGGCCTCCCGGCGCTCGCGCGTGAGCTCGGAGATGGTGTCGTCGAGCTCCACGCGGCGCGCGTGCAGCTCATCGGCCGCGGGGCCGAGGGCGGCCACGTCGGCGCGGGCGACCTCGGCGGCGGCGCGCACCTCGTCGAGCTGGCGGTTGACGTCCTCGAGCTCGGCGGCGGCGCGGCGGCGCTGATGCTCGGAGCCCGAGAGGGTGCCGCGCATCTCGGAGAGGCGCGCGACCATGTTGCGCCCCTTCTCCTCGAGCAGGCGCATGTCGCTGCCGATGCGGCCGACGACGTCCTGCATATGGCGGCGCTGCTCGCCCAGGTCGCCGACGAACAGCCCCTTCTCCTCGAGCATCACCTGCAGCTTCTCGAGCTCGCGCTGCTTCTCGCCGAGCCGGTAGCGGGCGAGCTCGAGGGCGGCGTCGCCCTCCTTGGCCCGGCCCTCCAGGTCGGTCCAGGCGGCCTGGAGGCCGCGCAGCTCGTCGACGGCGAGGATCTGGGTGAGCTCGCGGGCGCGTGCGGTGAGCTCGCGGTGCTTGCGCGCGCGGTCGACCTGGCGCTCGAGGGGCTTCAGCTGCCGCCTGATCTCGCGGTTGATGTCGCGGGCGCGCGTCAGGTGCTCGTCCATGGAGGCGATCTTGCGGGCCGCGCGCTCCCGGCGGCGCTTGTGCTTGGAGATGCCGGCGGCCTCCTCGATGAGGCTGCGGCGCTCCTCGGGCCGGCTCTGGAGGATCGAGTCGAGCTTGCCCTGGGAGATGATGGAGTGCGTGTCCTTGCCGAGGCCGGAGTCGTGCAGGATGTCCTGGATGTCCATGAGGCGGCAGGGGCTCGAGTTGATCAGGTACTCGCTCTCCCCCGAGCGGTACATGCGCCGGGTGACGGCGACCTCCTCGAAGTCCACGGGCAGGACATGGTCCGAGTTGTCGAGCACGAGCGTGACCTCGGCGACGCCGACCGGCTGGCGGGCGGAGGAGCCGGAGAAGATGACGTCCTCCATGGCCTGGCCGCGCAGCTGCTTGGCGCTCTGCTCCCCCAGGACCCACAGGATGGCGTCGGAGATATTCGATTTACCCGAGCCGTTGGGCCCCACGATGACGGTGAGCCCGGGCTCGAAGGACATCTGCGCGCGGTCGGCGAAGGATTTGAACCCCTTCAGGGTGAGCGACTTGAGATACACCGGATGCCTCGCTAACCCAGCTTGCGCTTGAGGATGACGCCGTTGTGCGTGTACCCCATGCGCTCGAGCGCGTCGAGCGCCGCCGCGGCCTCAGCCTCCTTCTTGGACGAGCCCGTACCGCGCCCGCGGCGCACCCCGTCGACGATGGCGACGGCCGTGAAGGTGGGCTCGTGCGCGGGGCCCGAGCTGTCCACGAGCTTGTAGGCGGGGGCCTCCATGCGGTCGCGCTGGACGCACTCCTGCAGAAACGACTTGGGGTTGGTGGGGTGCTCGGCGCGCTCGGTGGCGAGGTGCGGCTTCAGGGTGCGCGCGATGAACGCGGCGGCGACGTCCCATCCGCCGTCGAGGTAGAGCGCGCCCACGAGGGCCTCGTAGACGTTCTCCAGCGCGGAGTGCATGCCGCGGGCACCGGTGCCCATCTCGGACGATCCGAAGACGATGCAGGCGTCGATGCCCAGCTCCCGGCCGACGTCGGACAGGGTCATGCCGCTGACGAGCGAGACCTTGAGCCGCGTGAGCTTGCCCTCGTCGAACGTCGGGTAGCTGCGGTACAGGGAGTCGGCGACCACGGCGCCCAGGATGGAATCGCCCAGGAACTCGAGCCGCTCGTAGGAGGCGTCGACGGGCTCCCCCTCGACGGCCGAGGGATGGGTGAGCGCGGACCGGAGCAGGACGCGGTCGGAGAACTCGTGACCGCAGATCTGCTCGGCGCGCGCGAGCTTATCGGACAGGGACACGCGCTAACCCTCCAGCGCCTTCTCGACCGCGTCGATGGCGTCGGACACCGATGCGATCGACGCGAGGCTCTCCTCGGCGAACTCGATGTCGAACTCGTCCTCCATGGCGGTGACGAGCTGGAGCCGGTCGAGCGAATCGGCCTCGAGGTCGTCGAAGGTGGTCGCCTCGGTGATGCCGTCCATGTCGACGCCGAGGACGTCGGCGGCGATGTCTGCGATCTTGGCGAGGATCTCTGCGCGCTCCATGAGCTTGCTCCTTTCGCGGTGGCCGGCGGTCGCCGGCCGTATCGTGGCCCAGATGGGATTCTACCCGCTTGCGCGCATGCGCGCCACGCGCGAGCGGACACCCCGCGCGCCGTGCGGGCGCGCCGCGCCGCGGGATCAGCGGACGATGCCCTCCATGGAGTCGGCGAGCTTGTCCACGAGCCCCTCGCGCACGGCGCGGGCGGCGGCGAGCGTCCCGTTCTTCACGGCGTCGACGCTCGTCGCGCCGTGGCCGATGAGCACCACGCCGCGCAGGCCGAGCAGCACCGCGCCGCCGTAGGAGTCACCGGAGAGCTTGGCCTGGATGGCCTTGAGGTCGTCTTTGACGAGCAGGGCGGCGAGCTTGCCCTTGGCGGAGGACAGCAGCGTGTCCTTGAGCTCGTGCAGGATGAGCTTCGCGGCCCCCTCGGTGGCCTTGAGCGCCACGTTGCCCGCGAAGCCGTCGCACACCACGACGTCGAAGTCGCCGGAGGTGAGGTCGCCGCCCTCGCAGTTGCCCGCGAAACCGGGGACCTGCTCGCGCATGAGCGGGAAGCACGCCTTGGTGAAATGCGACCCCTTGGTGTCCTCCGACCCGTTGGACAGCAGGCCCACGCGCGGCGCGTCGATACCGCAGACGACGTGCGCGTAGGTGGCGCCCATCTGGGCGAAGCGGACCATGTCCTCGGGCTCGACGTCGGGGTTGGCCCCCAGGTCGCAGAAGACCGTGTGGCCGCCGCGGCGGTTGGGCATGGCGCTCACGATGCAGGGGCGGATGGGGCGCTTCTCGCCCTCGGCGTTCAGGTACTTGAAGGGGGTCACGTAGGCGGTCGCGGCGGCGGTCATGGCGCCGGTGGCCCCGGCGGAGAAGAAGCCGGACGCCTCCCCCTTCTTGACCGCGCGGCAGGCGAGCACGATGGAGGACTTGCGCTTGCGCATGACGGCCTCGAGCGGGTCGTCCTCCATGGTGATGACGTCGGGCGCGACGAGCGCGCGGACGCGCTCGCGCCGCTCGGCGAAGGGCTCGACGAGGTCGGCGGGGCCGACCGCGAGGACCTCGAGGTCCCCGTCGGCGGCGAGTGCGGCGTCGATCCCGTCGAGGACGACCTGCGGCTCCTCGTCGCCGCCCATCACGTCGACCGCGATGCAGACCTTGTTCATGGGACGATCCCCTCCTATACGCAAATGGCCGACTCGGGTGAGCCGGCCATACGGTTCCAATTCGCTCACGCCGCCCGAGGCGACTGCGCGACCGGGTGTCACGGCACCGAGCTACTCGGTGACGATGACCTCACGGTCCTTATAATAGCCGCAGTTGGGGCAGACGTGATGGGGAAGCTTGACGGCGCCGCAGCGAGGGCAGACGGAGCGGGAAGGGGCGTCAATCTTCATGTTGGCGGAACGACGGGTGTGGGTGGCTCCGCGGCCCTTCTTTTGCTTAGGTACTGGCATGATGACCTTCCTTTATTGCTATGTCCTGGCACGATTACGCGCAAGTAGCGATACTATCATAGAATCCCGGCCTGTACAGATGTTTTTCTTCTCCACATGCCGCGACCATAGGTTATGCACGCACGGACCCTCCCGGGGCGGGGCGCTTCCGCCCTACTCGCCCAGATCGAGCCCGCGCAGGACCGCGAAGGGGTTGTCGTCGCCCTCCAGGCGCTCCCGCTCCGCGCGCTCGGCGCAGCCGCAGGGGCCCTCGTTGAGGTTCGCGCCGCAGGTGGGGCACAGCCCCGCGCAATCCGGGCGGCACAGGATCACGAACGGGGTGTCCATCACCATGGCGTCCCAGATGGGGCCGGAGAGGTCGACCGTGCGATCGGGCCCCACGAGCTCGAAGCCGTCCTCGTAGGCATCCGCGTCCTCGGGCTCCTGGAACAGGAAGTACTCCTCGATCTCGCCGGCGATGTCCACGTCCGCGGGCTCCAGGCAGCGGTCGCAGGACGCCTGCGCATGCGCGCGGACGATCCCCGTGGCGAGGATGCCGTCGCCGGCATGGGTGAGGACCACGTCGTAGGAGACGCCGTCGGGCAGGGCGAGCTCCTTCTCCCCGGTGCTGTACGAGCCGATCTCTATCCGTCCGGAGACGGGCAGCGAGTCGCCCGGGTTCTCGAGCCGCTCCCCGAGCTCGACGACGATGGGGTCGAGCGCGTCCATCACCACGAACCGCCCTGGCCGTTGGCGCCCTCGTTGAGCTGCTGGCGGCAGCGGGCAACGGTGGAGGTCAGCGATTTGAGGTTCTCCTCGAGGTGCGTGAAGACCTGCTCCGCGTAATCCTCGGCGGCGTAGCGGGTCTCGCGCTCGTACTGCTGGGCGCGCTCGCGGATCTCGTCGGCCTGGCTCTGGGCGAGGCGGACGATCTCCTGCTCGCCGGCGATGGTGAGGGCCTGCTGCTGGGCGTCGGCGATGATCGAGTCGGCCTGGGCCGAGGCGCTCGCGAGCAGCTCGTCGCGCTCCTTCAGGATGCGGCGGGACTTCTGCCACTCCTCGGGATAGCTCATGCGGATCTCGTCGAGGATGTTCAGGACCGCCTCGGTCTCGATCATCTTGAACTGGGATTTGCCGAAGGGAGGCTTGGCTTCCTCGATGATAGCCCACAGCTCATCGACAAGGCTTTCGATCCTCTCGCCGGGAAAGTTGTCGCCAGCCATCAAGTCTCCTTCCGTCGGCTGTGTTCAAGAGCTAATAGTATCACAGGCCCGAGCGCGCCCGATTTCGCGGGCGCGGCCGTGTGCATCTTATGAGAAGCGGGCGCGCAGGGCCTCAACCACATTGGGAGGGACGAGGGCCGAGACGTCCCCGCCGAACGAGGAGATCTGGCGGACCACCGAGGAGGATATGTAGCCGTACTGGGGCGCGCTCATGACGAAGATGGATTCGAGCTCGGAGTCCAGGCGGTAGTTGAGGTCGGCCTGCTGGAGCTCGTACTCGAAGTCCGTCATCGCGCGCAGGCCCTTCACGACCGCGCCCGCCCCCAGCTGGTGCGCGAAGTCGACGAGCAGGCCGCAGAACGGCTCGACCTCCACGCCCGGGGTTCCCGCTAGCGCCTCCCGGGCGAGCGCCACGCGCTCATCGAGGCTGAACACCGGACCGGAGCCGTTCTTGCCGATGGACTCGGCGACGGCGACCGTCACGCGCGGGAACAGGCGGCGCGCCCTGCGCACCACGTCGATGTGCCCGTAGGTGATCGGGTCGAAGGTGCCGGGCACGAGCGCGTGCTCGATGGTGCAGATCATGGTCGGATCCTCCTTTTGCAGCCCCGTTGCGACCGCATCATTGTGGCGCAGCGCGGCGGGCGGGGCAAGGGTCGCCGTACCATGGCGCGGCCGGCGCGCTCAGGTCAGGCGCAGCAGGTCCACCGCGGTGATGCCGTAGCGCTTCTCGCGGAGGACCTCGAAGCCGTCGGGGCGCGCCCCGGCGTCGCCGGCGGCGTGCTCCACGAGGGCGAGCGCGCCGGGGAGGATCGCGCCGGCGGAGCGCAGGGCGCAAAGCAGCCGCTCGGCGGGCTCGGCGCCCAGGGCGTAGGGGGCGTCGATGGCCACGAGGTCGAAGGGGCCGCCGGCGATCCTCCCGCGCTCCGCGTAGGCGAGCACGTCCCCGCAGGTGACCCGGTAGCGCTCGCGCGCGCACCGCACCCCGGCGAGGTTGCGGCCCACCAGCGCCGCCGCCTGGCGGTCGATGTCGAAGAACGCGGCGAAGGCGGCGCCGCGCGAGAGCATCTCCAGCCCCAGGGCGCCGGACCCCGCGAACGCGTCGAGCACGCGCGCGCCCTCGATCCCCGTCGGGAGCGCCGCCTCGACCATGGAGGCGCACGCCTCGCGGACGCGGTCGGTGGTCGGCCTCGTCACCTCGCGCCCCCGCGGCTCCTCGATCCTTCTTCCGCGCCACTCCCCCGCGACGATCCTCATCCTCCGCTGACCTCCTTGAACACATCTCCGTACCGGTCCGCGACGGCGCACCGCAGCGGTGCGGTGGCCGTGCTCGAAAGGGTGCGCGCGTAGCGCAGAAGCTCGACGGCGTCGGCATGCGCGGCCTCGATGAGGTCGGCGTCCGCATCGAGGTCGACGAAGCGCAGCGTGACGCCCCCGTGCTGGCGGTACCCCAGGATCTCGCCCTCATGGCGCAGCCTCAGGTCCATCCTCGCCAGCTCGAAGCCGTCCGCGGTCCGCTCCAGCGCGCGCAGACGGTCCAGCGCGGGCGAACCGCGCCGTCCGCGCGCCCCCTCCGCCACCACGAAACAGCGGCCCGCGAGCTCGCCGCGGCCCACGCGCCCCCGCAGCTGGTGCAGGGTCGCCAGGCCGAAGCGCTCGCCGTTCTCGATGAGCATGACCGTGGCGTTGGGCACGTCGACCCCGACCTCGACCACCGTGGTAGAGACGAGCACCTGCACGGCGCCGTCGCGGAACCGCTCGATGGTCTCCTCCTTCTCCCGCGCCGGCATGCGCCCGTGGAGCAGGCCGACCTCGTAGCCCGCGAACACGCGGCGCAGGCGCTCGGCCTCGGTCTCGGCCGCATGGAGCGGGGCGCGCTGGACGGCGCGGCCCTCCTCGTCGCGCTCGATGCCCGGGACGTCCTCGAGCTCGTCGGCATCGTCGCGCTCCGCGACGAGGGGGCAGATGACATAGGCCTGCTGCCCGGCCTCGAGCGCCTCCCGGATCGCGCCGTAGGCGATGTCGCGGCTCGCGTCGTCGAGGACGCGCGTCTCGACGCCCGCGCCCGGGTGGGGGCGGTGCCTGATGATGCTCGTGTCCAGATCCCCGTACACCGACAGCGCGAGCGTGCGCGGGATGGGGGTCGCGCTCATGACGAGCAGGTCGGCACCGGGTCCCTTGGCCCTCAGGGCGCTGCGCTGGCCGACGCCGAAGCGATGCTGCTCGTCGATGACGGCCAGCGAGAGGCTGCGGAACACGACGTCGTCCGAGAGGACCGCATGCGTGCCGAAAAGCACGTCCAGCTCGCCCGCCGCGAGGCGCGCGAGGATGTCCGCGCGCTCCGGGGCGGGGGTCGCGCCCGTGAGCAGGGCCGAGCTCACCTGCGCGCGCTCGAGCAGGGGCATACAGGAGGTCGCGTACTGGCCCGCGAGCACGCCGGTCGGAGCCATGACGCACGCCTGGCGCCCTGAGTCGGCCGCGGCGGCGAGCGCGAAGAGGGCCACGGCGGTCTTGCCGGTCCCGACATCGCCCAGAAGCAGGCGGTTCATGACGCGCCCGGGATCGGACATGTCGGCCAGGATCTCATCGACCGCCGTCCGCTGCTCGTCGGTGAGCTCGAACGGCAGCGCCCCGCCGAGCCGCTCGACCCGGGCCCCCGGGGTGTGGCCGATCGGCTCGACGCCCGAGAGGGTCGCGTCGTCGCGCAGGCGGAGGGCGAGCTGGAGCAGCAGCACCTCGTCGTAGGAGAGGCGGCGGCGCGCGAGGTCGCGCTCCCCCATCGACGAGGGGAAGTGGATCGCGCGCAGCGCCCGCGACAGGCTCATGAGCCCGCGCTCGGCGCGCAGGCGCGCCGGGACCGGGTCGGGGAAGGTCGAGGCGGCCTCGAGGGCCCCCGAGACGATCCTGCGCATCCAGGCGCGGCTGACGCCCTCGGTCACCGGATGGACCGGCAGGATGGTCCCGGTGGACGCGCCCGCGTCGAGCCGCTCGTACTGGGGGCCGCTCATCTGCTTGAACCCGTAGGCGAACTCGACCTTGCCCATGACGGCGATGCGGTCGCCGGGATGGAGGTCCCGGGCGATCCAGGGCTGCTTGAAGAAGGCGGCCTGCATGACGCCCGTCTCGTCGACGAGGTAGACCTCGGTCACGGAGAGGCGCGGGCGGGGGTGCTTCTCGCTCACGCGGTCGACGGTCGCGACCACCGTGGCGACCTCCCCGATGCGCGCCGCCTCGATGCTCGAGGCGTGCGAGAAGTCAAGGTAGCTGCGCGGGATATGGAGAAGGAGGTCCCCCACCGTCTCGATGCCGAGCCGGTGCAGGGCCTCCTCGCGCGCACCCGACACGTATTTCAGGCGCGCGGCGTCCTGGCTGAGGACGGCCGCACGGGACAGACGCGCCGACACGCGGGGTGCGGCGATGCGGTGCGCCATACGGGAACCTACTCGATGGAGAAGATGACCGGATAGAGGGGCTGCTCGCCGCGATGCGGGTCGATCTCGAGGTCGGGCTGGTCCTCCTCGATGGCAGCGACGATCTCCTCGAACGCCTCGTCGGACAGGTCCGAGCCGGCGAGGATGGTGAGCGTGTCGCCCTCCTCCTCGGCCTGCATGCGGCGCACGCACTCGAGCGTGACGTCCTTGACGTCGGAGCCGACCACGTCGATGGAGCCCGAGACGATGCCCATGACGTCGCCGGAGCGGATGGGCGAGCCGTCGGCCGCCTGGGAGTCGCGCACGGCGGTCGTGACCTCGCCGTCGCGCACCTCGGACGCGGCCTCGGCCATGGCCTCGACGACCTCCTCGACCGGGGCGTCGGGCATGACGGCGAACAGGGCGGAGAAGGCCTGCGGCACGGTCTTGGTGGGAACCACGAACACGCGCTTGTCCGCGCAGGCGCTCGCGGCGGCCTCGGCGGCCATGCGGATGTTGCCGTTGTCCGGCAGGATGATGACGGCCTCCGCGTTCACGCGGTCGACGGCGTCGAGCAGGTCGGCGGTGCTCGGGTTCATGGTCTGGCCGCCGGACACGATGACGTCGACGCCCATGGAGGTGAGGATCTCCGCCTGGCCCGAACCGGCCGCGACGGCGACGAAGCCGATGGGCTTGGCGGGCTCGGCGGGAGCGGCGGCCTGCTCGTCGGCATGGATCTTGGCGGTGCGCTCGTGGGACTCCATATCCATGTTGTGGATGAAGACCTCGTAGACCTGGCCGAAGCGCAGCATGTGCTCGAGCACCAGGTTGGGCGTGTTGGAGTGCACGTGGACCTTGTAGTCGGGGTAGGCGCCGACGAGGAGCTCGCAGTCGCCCATGGACGCCAGGAACTCCAGGCACTCCTCCTCGTCGAAGGGGCGCTCCGCGCGGAACAGGAACTCGTTGCAGTAGCGGTACTCCGAGCCCTCCCAGTCGTCGTTCGCCTCGATCTTCACGCGGTCCAGGGCCGAGTCGCGCGCCGAGCCGGCGTCGAAGGTGGTGGCGAAGTCCTCGACCTGGGCGGTGCGGCCCAGGGCCGCCGCGACGAAGTTCTCGAGGAAGATGGCGAAGCCGAAGGCGCCGGAGTCGACGACGCCGTTCTCCTTCAGGACGGGGAGCAGGTCGGGGGTGCGGGCGACCGACTGGTACGCCTCCACCACGATCGCGTCGAGCGTCTCCTCCACCGTGAGGCGCTTCTTCTCGCACTCGTCCGCCTTGGTCGAGATGTCGCGCAGCACGGTGAGGATCGTGCCCTCGACGGGCTTGCGCACCGCCTGGAAGGCGACCTTCACCGCGCGGCGCAGGGCCTGCGCGATGTCGGCGCTCGACGTCGGGCTGCCCGCGCCGACGAGCCCCTCGGCCACCCCGCGCAGGATCTGCGAGGTGATGACGCCGGAGTTGCCGCGCGCGCCCATGAGCGAGCCGTGGGTGATGGCGCCGGCGACGGCCTCCATGTCGGCGTCGGCGGGGAGCGCGGAGAGCTCCTTGACCACCGAGCCCAGCGTCAGGGACATGTTGGTGCCCGTGTCGCCGTCGGGGACCGGGAAGACGTTCAGCTTGTTGATGTCCTCCGCCTTGTCGGCGACCGCCTTCGCCGCGACCGGGAAGCACGTGCGGATGGTTTTCGCGATCATGTTGGTGTATCTCCGTTGTATCGATGGATGCCTAGCCGCGCGACTTCAGCGCGTCGATGTGGATGGCGATCTTCAGGGCCGCGGGGTCGATCTGGGCGATCTCGGCCAAGGTGAACGACACCGAGCTGGCCAGGTTCTCGCAGACGGACTTCATGTTGACGCCGCTCTCGATCACGATGTGGAGGTCGATGGAGAGGCCCTCCTCGGTCGAGGACACGAGGACGCCCTTGCGCAGGCGCTGGCCGGCGAGCAGGCGGACGGACTCGACCCCCTGCTGCTGCTCGGCCATGCCCACCACACCGTAGCAGGACAGCGCGGCGTAGCCGGCGATATCGGCGATGACGTCGTTGGAGACGCTCAGGCTGCCGGGGATGGTATCGGTCACGGTTATCTCCTTCCCGGATGCACGGGGCACCCACCGTGGGAGCAGTCATTTCCGTATTCTACAACGTTACCCGACCCCCGATGCGGATATCTGATGTTCCACATGTACGGTCGGCCGCCGTCCGCGGGCGGCACGGGATTCGCGGGGGCGCGCGGCGCCGGGTTTGGATAGAATCGAGGGAGCGGAGGCACCGAGACGAGAGGCGGCGCGCATGATCAAGAAGCTCATCCTCATCAGGCACGGGAAGGCGGAACCGATCGGCCCCGGCCAGTCGGACTTCGACCGCGGGCTCACCGGGCCGGGGCGGGCGGCGCTCTCCTCGGTCGACGGCTTCATGCGCTCGTTCTACCTTCTGGACGCGCACAGCTCGTCCCACGCGACGCTGTGGTCGAGCCCCGCGGTCCGCGCGATGCAGACCGCCGAGGAGGTCGACCGCGCGCTCGGCGGCTGGCTCACGACGGTCCCGGTCGACAGCCTATGGGAGCAGGACGAGGCCGCCTTCGCCGACCAGCCCGCCCAGACGGACGCGGACTGCCTCATCGCGGTGGGCCACATCCCGTTCATGGAGCGCATGGTCGAGCGCCTGACCGGCGTGAAGCTCGCGCTCAAGCCGGGCGGCATGGCGACCGTCGGCCTGGACGCGGACGGCCGCTCCGGCACGCTCGAATGGTTCGTCCAGGGCCCCGAGGTGGAGGACTAACCGGGACGCCCCATGGGCGCGGCCCCGTCCGGTGCGCGGCGGCGCGGACCGGACGGGGCCGCGTCATGCCGCCGCTCGCTCCGAGGAGCCTGCGGCGGGGCACGCGCCCCCGTCCCGGGCCCCGCGGGGATCCGCGACCCTAGAAGCTCACGTTGCCGAACTCGGACAGGGTCAGCCCCGCATTGTGCTCGAGCGCCCAGTCGACGTTCCAGGGGCTCGTGAACAGCAGGAGCTTCCCGCCCCGCATGTCCTCGACGCGCAGGGTGTCGCGGGTGAGGTCGAGGGCGGCCACGTCCACCGACTCGGCGTCCGCGATCCAGCGGATGTCGGTGTAGCCCAGCGGCTGGCGGCGCACCTCGACGCGGTACTCCGACTTCAGGCGCTGCTCCAGGACGTCGAACTGCAGGGTGCCCACCACGCCGACGATGACGCTCTCCATGCCGGCGCCGAGCTCGCGGAAGATCTGGATCGCGCCCTCCTGGGCGAGCTCCTCCATGCCCTTCACGAACTGCTTGCGCTTCATGGTGTCCACCTGGCTGACGCGCGCGAAGTGCTCGGGCGCGAAGGTGGGGATGCCGGCGTAGCGCACCCGGCGCCCCGCGCAGACGGTGTCGCCGATGGAGAAGATGCCGGGGTCGAACAGGCCCACGATATCGCCCGCGTACGCCTCGTCGACGGTCGCGCGGTCGTCGGCCATCATGGCGGTGCCCGTCGCGAGCTTGATCTTCCTGCCCCCTTGGACGTGCCAGGCGTCCATGCCGCGCTCGAACCTGCCGGAGCAGATGCGCACGAAGGCGATGCGGTCGCGGTGGTTGCGGTCCATGTTCGCCTGGATCTTGAAGACGAACCCGCTGAAGCCGTCGGTGAGCGGGTCGACCTCCTCCCCCGAGTCCGCATCGGTGTGCGGGCCCGGCGCGGGGGCGTAGCGCAGGAAGTCCTTGAGGAACGGCTCGACGCCGAAGTTGGTGAGCGCGGAGCCGAAGAACACCGGCGAGAGCTTGCCGGCGCGCACCGTGTCGAGGTCGAACTCGTCGGCCGCGCCGTCGAGCAGCTCGATGTCGTCCATGAGCGAGCGGTGGTTCTCGGTGCCGATCAGCTCGTCGAGCGCGGGGTCGCCGAGCGCGGCCTCGATCTCGTCGACCTTCTTGGACGCGTTCGCGCGCCCGTCGCCCTCGAAGGCGATCACATGCCGGCTCGCGCGGTCGAAGACGCCGCGGAAGTTCCTGCCGCTGCCGATGGGCCAGTTCATGGGGCAGGTCCCGATCCCGAGCACGTTCTCGATCTCCTCCATGAGCTCGAAGGGGTCGCGGATCTCGCGGTCGAGCTTGTTCACGAAGGTGAAGATGGGGATACCGCGCAGGGCGCAGACGCGGAACAGCTTCACGGTCTGGGCCTCGACGCCCTTGGCGCCGTCGATGACCATGACCGCGGCGTCGGCGGCCATGAGGGTGCGGTAGGTGTCCTCCGAGAAGTCCTGGTGGCCGGGGGTGTCGAGGATGTTGACGCAGCAGCCGCCGTAGGTGAACTGGAGCACCGAGGAGGTGACGGAGATGCCGCGCTGCTTCTCGATGTCCATCCAGTCGGAGACGGCGTGCTTGGAGCTGCTCTTGCCCTTGACCGAGCCCGCCGACTGGAGCTGGCCGGTGTAGAGCAGCAGCTTCTCGGTGAGGGTCGTCTTGCCGGCGTCCGGGTGCGAGATGATGGCGAACGTCCGTCGGGACGCGATCTGGTCGGCGATGCTGGGCATGGGCTCCCCCTCGATGGCGGCGGTATCAGGTGTGCAAACCTCGGTATTGTAGCCGTTGGCGGGCGCCTTCAGGGGGCGCCCCGCGCACAATCACCGATTACCCGCTTTCCGCACCGACCGCCGCGGCGGCGGATGGGGCCGCCCCCGTGTCATGGCGACAGGGAGGGCGGCCCGTGTCACCCCCGCGCCGTCGCAGCGGGGCGCCCGGCGGCCTCTGCGCGGCCGTAGAACGCGGCGAGGTCGCGCCCGAGCAGCTCCAGCGTGGGCTCGTCGACATACGCCATGTGCCCGCAGCTGTAGAGCCTGAAGGTCACCCGCTCCCTGAGCGCGTCGGGCAGGAACAGGCGCGAGACATCGTGCACGGCGTTCCAGAACGGGGTCGCGGCGTCGTAGCGACCTCCCAGGACCGCCACGCGCGCGGTCGGGTTGCGCCTGAGGGCCTCCGCGAGGTCGTAGGCGACGTTGGGGGCGTCGGCCCGCATGCCGCCGGCGCCGGGGACGATGTGCGAGCGGTCCCAGCCGACCCCGATCGTCGCGAAGCTGCTGAGCGGGTAGCGCGGGGCTCCCCGGTAACCGATCTCGGCGAGATGGCGGCGGAACGCCGCGTTCCACGCCGGCTCGACCGCGTCGGAGGATGCATCGGAGCCGGCGAAGGGGACCTCGGTGCCCTGCAGCGCCAGCGGGGCGTACGAGGTGAAGCGGGTGTCGAAGCGCCCGAGGACGCGGCCCTCGTCGGCGAGCAGGGAGCGCCTGAACGTGTCGAGGTCGACACGGAGGCGGCACCGCTCGATGAGCTCCGGGGAAAGGCCGATGAGCTCGGACAGACGGCGCGCCATGGAGGCGCGCTCGGCGGCGGGCAGGCGGTCGCCCGCGAGCAGGGCCGGGGCGTAGGCGCGCTCCGCGAAGGCCATGGCGTCGTCGAACCACGCCTCCTCGTCGCTTCCCCGCCCCGCGCGGCCGAAGTATCGCGCCGTCGCCGCGTAGGTGGGGAGCAGGCCCAGGTAGGAGAGGTCGGATCCGGGCATCTTCGTGACCCAGTCGAACACCGAGGACATCATCACCGCGCCGGTCACCGGGATGAAGCGCTCGGCGAGCAGGCGCATGAGCACGGCGTTGCGAACGGTGCCGTAGGACTCGCCGAACAGGTAGACGGGGCTCCCCCACCGCCCGTTCTCGGTGAGCCACGCCTCGATGGCGCGCGCGAAGGAGTCGGCGTCGCCCTCGACGCCCCAGGCCTGCGTGGGATCGAAGCCCTCCGCGAGCTCCGAGTACCCGGTTCCCAAGGCATCGAGGAAGACCAGGTCGCTCGCGCGCAGCAGGGTCGCCGGGTTGTCCTCCATGACCGCCGGCTGCGCCAGATGGGAGATGCCGGCGGTGGCGACGCGGCGCGGGCCGATGCCGCCGACGTTGATGGGGACCGACGCGCTGCCCGGCCCGCCGTTGTAGCAGAAGGTGACGGGCCGCGCGAGCGCATCGCCCGCCCCCGCGGCGACATAGGAGAGATGGAACATCCTGCCCATGAGGGACCCGCCGTCGGAGCGCACGTCGATGTGCCCGGCAGTCGCCCGGTAGGCGATGCGCTCCCCTCCGGACTCCCAGACGAGGTCCGCGGAGGCGCTCTGCGGGACGGGCGGGAACCGGCTCGCCCCCGCGATGTAGAACTGCCGAGGGGAGCCCCCGTCGCCCTCGCCCTGCCGCCGTCCGACCTCTTCGTCCGCCATCGCGTGCCTCCTTCTGTCCCGTCTCCGCCCGGATCCCGGCGCCGCGGCGCCGGGATGGTACCCTCGTGTCATGACGATAGCACTGCCCGCCCCGCGCGCGGCGCCGCATCATGACGAGGGACCCCGTGCCATGCGCCCGAGGCCACAAACTCGGGCTACAAGCGAGAATGCGGGACGAGGCGCGACGCAAGCATCCGCACGGGCGCCCGAAGCCGCATGCGGGGACGGAAGGAGGGACGGGGATGGACAGACGGGAGGCGCTGGCGGCGCTCGATGCGGCGGGCGTACGCTACGAGCTCGCCGAGCACGAGGCGGTGTCCACCGTCGAGCAGGCGCACGGGGCGGGGATCCCGTTCGCCGCCTTCGGCGCCAAGAACCTGTTCGTGCGCGACGACCGGAAGCGCCGCTACTATCTCGTGACCATGCCCGACGACAAGCGGGTGCCACTCAAGGAGCTGCAGGGGCGCATCGGCTCCCGCAGGCTCTCGTTCGCCTCGCCTGCGGACCTCGCGGACAGGCTCGCCCTCTCCCCCGGATCGGTCACCCCGCTGGGGGCGCTCCACGACGGGGCGCGCGACGTGGAGGTCGTGTTCGACCGAGCGCTCGTGGAACGGGGGCGGGTCGCCGTCCATCCCTGCGACAACACGGCGACCGTGCTCGTGGGCACGCGGGACCTCATCCGCCTGCTGCAAGGACGCGGCAGGTCGGTGCGCGTTATCGACCTCTGACCGCCCTCCCCGCTCGGCAGCCCTTCACCTCTCGTTGCCGAGCGCCTCCCACGGCAGCCGCCTCGCGCCGTTAGACACCCCCTCCCGGCAACCGGATCCACGGCATCGCGACCCGCCGTGGGGCCTCAGAGAATCAGCCGCCCGCCCCGAGAAGGCGGCCGGTGCTAGACTGTGATGCGGAAACGAACGGAAGCACCCGAGGAGCCGCCATGGCGACGAATCCGCCCATCGACCTTTCCGGGGACCTCACGGTCTTCGAATACCCGACCTACGTGCGCTACAGCGAATGCGGGCACCGGGGCCTCATGACCCTGCCCGCGCTCGTCGACGCGTTCCAGGACTGCAGCACCTTCCAGTCGGAGGCGCTCGGGGTGGGCATGGCCTGGCTCCGGCATGAGCAGCGCGCCTGGGTCCTCACCCACTGGCACATCGTCATAGACCGCTACCCCTCGCTGTGCGAATCGATCACGGTGGGTACGCGCGCCGCCCGGTTCCGCGGGTTCACCGCGAAGCGCAACTTCTACCTGCGCGACGAGTCGGGCACCATGATCGCCCGCGCCGACTCGTCATGGGCGTTCATCGACCTCGAGACCGGGAGGCCGACGCGGCCGGGACCCGAGCACGTCGAACCATACGGGGTGCACGATCCCCTGGAGATGCCCGAGGAGCCCCGTCGCGTGAAGCTGCCCGATGGGCTCGAGCCCTGCGACCCCGTCCCCGTGCGGCGCGGGCTCATCGACACCAACGAGCACGTCAACAACTGCCGCTACATCCAGATCGCGCTGGAGGCCCTGCCCTACGAGGTCGCCCCGCGCCGCGCGCGCGTGGATTACCACCGCGCCGCGGTCCTCGGGGACACCGTGCACCCGCGCGTCGCCCGCGACGGCGGCGTCATCGCCGCGTCCCTGGAAGATGCCGCGGGCTCGCCCTTCGCCGTGGTGGAGCTGACCCTGTAGGAGGACCCGCCGCATGGCGGGCGGATGGAGGGAGAGGTATGGACGGCCGCCCGAACGTAGTGTTCGACATGGGCAACGTGCTCATGACCTTCGACGGGCCGTATTTCGCCCGGTGCTTCACCGACTCCGACGACGACGCGCGCCTGCTCCATGCCGCGCTGTTCGGCAGGCCGGAATGGGCCCTGCTCGACGCGGGCGCGATCGGCCACGACACCATGCGGCGCGTCGCGGAGGCGCACCTGCCCCTTCGGCTGCATGCGGCGCTGCACGCGTGCCTCGAGCACTGGCCGGAGCGATCGGAGCCCATCATCCCCGTCTGCGACCTCGTCGCCCGCCTCAAACGCGCCGGCGCGGGCGCCTACCTGCTCTCGAACGCCTCGACCCGCATCGACCTGCAGCTCGCCGGCTGCCCCGCCTACCCGCTCATGGACGGCCGGGTGGTCTCCGGGTTCGAGCGGGTCATGAAGCCGGACCCGGCGATCTACCTGCTGCTCTGCGGACGCTACGGCCTCGACCCGGACCGCTGCCTGTTCGTGGACGACAACGCGGACAACTGCCGCGGCGCCGAGGTCGCGGGGATGCGCGCGCACCGGTTCGACGGGGACGCCGCCGCGCTCAAGGACGCCGTCGAGGCGTTCCTGGGCGCATGGGGCATGGGCCTGCGCTAGACCGCCGCGGCCCCGAGCCCGAAACACGGCGCCCTGAGCCCGGCGGCAGGGTGCCGCCCCGAACCCCGCGCCGGGCGGACCCTCCCCACGGGCTCCGCCCCCGCGCGGCAGGGCTCAGCGCGCGGCGCGGACCTCCGCCGCGGCGTCCACGAAGGAGCGCCAGAGGTTGAAGTCGGTGGGCAGCGCGCGCCAGGTGTACTCCGGATGCCACTGGACGCCCAGGCAGAACCGCTCGGAGGGCACCTCGATGCCCTCGGGGACCCCGTCGGTGGCGCGGGCCACGAGCTCGACCCCCTCCCCCAGCCGGTCGACGCAGCAGTGGTGGCTGGAGTTCGCCTGGACCTGTGTGAACCCGCCGAGCGCGCGCTCGAGCAGCGAGCCCGCCCTCACCTCCACGGGATGGGCGGGGTCGGACAGGATGGGGCGGTGGCGCCACAGCGCCATCCCGTCGACCGGCTCGAAGGACGGCACGTCCATGCACAGGCTCCCGCCGAGCGCGACGTTCAGGATCTGGGCGCCGCGGCAGGTGGCGAAGATGGGCCGGTGGGCCGCGAGCGCCGCCTTGATGAGGCGGGCCTCGAACGCGTCGCGCTCAGGGCACAGCAGGGCCTCGTCGTAGGGGGAGTCGTCTCCCCACAGCGCGGGGCTCACGTCCTGGCCGCCGGGCAGGGCGATGCCGTCGGCCATCTCGACCATGCGCGCGATGAGCCCCTCGTCCTCGGTCAGCGGGGCCATGAGCGGCAGGCCGCCCGCAGCGAGGATCGCATCGAGGAACACGGTCGCGGCGGTCTCCTCGGGCGCGAGCTTCTCGGGCATCTTGAGGCAGGGCTGGCAGTCCTCCAGGCGCGGGGCGACGAGGATCACGGGCCGCTCAGAGGCGGCAGCGGGTACGTATTCGGGTTCTTGCGCCATGGGGCATCCACCTTGCTTCTCTCATGGGTATCCGCGCGCCCGCGCCCGGATGCGGGCGCGGGCGCGCGACGGATGAACGGGACGGGGCGCTCGCGCCCCGCAGGGGGTCAGTGCCCCCGGATCGAGTCCAGGAAGTCGCGGGCGCGCTGGGTCCGCGGATGGTCGAAGAAGGCGTCGGGCGCCCCCTCCTCAACGATCTGGCCGTCGGCCATGAACACCACGCGGTCGGCGACGCGGCGCGCGAAGTTCATCTCGTGCGTGACGATGACCATGGTCATGCCGCCGCGCGCGAGCTCGACCATGACATCGAGCACCTCGTTGATCATCTCGGGGTCGAGCGCGCTCGTCGGCTCGTCGAACAGCATCGCCTTGGGGTGCATCGCGAGCGACCGGGCGATGGCCACGCGCTGCTGCTGCCCGCCGGACAGCTGGGCGGGCACCTTGTCGGCCTGCTCCGCCACGCCCACGCGCTCGAGCAGCTCCATGGCGCGGGCGCGGGCCTCGGCCTTGTCCATCCCCAGGACGTCGACGGGTCCGAGCGTCACGTTCTCGAGGATGGTCTTGTGGGCGAACAGGTTGAAGCTCTGGAACACCATGCCGAGCTCGGCGCGCATCGCCGCGAGCTCGCGCCCCTCGAGCGGCAGGGGCTTGCCCTCGATGAGCACCTCGCCCGAGTCGATGGTCTCGAGGCGGTTGATGGTCCGGCACAGCGTCGACTTGCCGGAGCCGGACGGGCCGATGACCACGAGCACCTCGCCGCGCGCCACCGCGAGGTTGATGTCGCGCAGGACGTGCAGGTCCCCGAAGTGCTTGTCGACGTGGCGCAGCTCGATGACGGGCACATCGCCGGTACGGTCGGATGTCATGGTTCTCCCCTCTCGCAGGCGCGATGGCTAGCGGATGATCTTGACGCCCATGCGCTCGGCGACGAAGCCGGACAGCTTGTTGATGGCGTAGTTGAGCAGGATGTAGACGATGGCGACGGTGAAGTACATGGAGACGAGCGCGTCGTAGTTGGTGATGAGGACGCGCGCGTTCTGCATGAGGTCGGGGTAGCTCACCACGTAGGCGACCGTGGTGTCCTTCACGACGACCACGAGCTGCGAGATCAGCGAGGGGATCACGAAGCGGACGGCCTGGGGCAGCACGATCTTGAACATGATGCGCCCGCGCCGCATGCCGAGGGACAGGGCGGCCTCGACCTGGCCGCGCGGGACGGCGTTCACGCCGGCGCGGAGGACCTCGGCGAGCACGCCGGAGGCTGCCAGCGTCACCGGGAGCGTGATCATCCAGAAGGAGGACAGCCTTATGCCGTACTGCGGGACCGCGAGGAAGAAGAAATAGATGAGCAGCAGGCTCGGCACGCCGCGGAAGAAGTCGGTGACGACGCGGCAGAGCGCCGAGAGCGGGCGGATGCCGCTCGTGCGGCCGAGCATCAGGACGAGGCCGAGCAGCAGGGACAGGACGCCCGCGGTCAGCGCGACGCTCACCGTGCCGCGGAACCCCTGGAGCAGGTAGCGCCAGGTGGTGGGCTGCGCGAGGAAGGTCCAGTAGCGCGGGGCGAGCTGGCCGGTCACGTAGAACTGCCGGATCACGAGGCCGATGCCGATGATCACGAGGATGCCCGTGACCACCGTCCCCGCCACCATCAGGCGGCGGGTGCGGGGGCCGGGGGCCTCGTAGAGCGCATCGCGGATGCTGGTGGGACGTGCGGGCGCGCTCATCTCAAGATCCTCACCTTCTTGTCCAGGCGGTTGCCGACCAGGCTGATGACCGCCGCCGTCCCCACGTAGCCGAGCGCCGCGATGAGGAACGCGAGCACGCCGCCGGTGGAACGGGTGTTGATATAGGACACGATGCCCGTGAGCTCCTCGGGGTTCATGGGGACCTGGGAGCCCAAGGCGGTGGTGAGCATCACGGCGATCAGGAGGTTCGTCATGGGCAGGACCGCCGAGCGGAGCGCCTGGGGGATGACGATCTTCGAGATGATCTGCGTGAAGGTGAGCCCGAGCGAGCGGGCCGCCTCGATCTGCCCCACGCCGATCGTGTTGATGCCGCTCATGAAGTTCTCGGAGCCGAACGCCGAGGCCATGAGCACCGTCGTCACGATCACGCAGGTGGTGTAGTCGAGCACGACGC
Source organism: Candidatus Collinsella stercoripullorum (assembly GCF_027669965.1). Lineage (NCBI taxonomy): Bacteria > Bacillati > Actinomycetota > Coriobacteriia > Coriobacteriales > Coriobacteriaceae > Collinsella > Candidatus Collinsella stercoripullorum. The sequence continues at coordinate 20,380 of NZ_JAQECM010000010.1, forward strand.
GCAGGTTGGGCAGGGCGTACACCACGATGACGAGCAGCGCCACGCCCGGGATGTTGCGGAACACCTGGACGTAGAAGTCGCCCGCGAGCCGCAGGGGCTTCAGGGGCGACACGCGCATCACCGTGATGGCGACGGACAGCACCATCACGAAGGCGAACGAGACGGCCGTCATCCACCAGGTGGTGACGAGGGCCGAGAGGTAGTCACCCCCGTAGGTTGAGAGGAGCTCGGAGATTCCCATGCAGCCTCCTTAACGGCCGCGGGGCCCGCGCGCGACGGCGCCGGCCCCACGGCAACCTGACCTATCCCCCGCCGCCGGCGGCGACGGGATGGAGACGGGCGCCTACGCGCCGATCGCCGGCGGCTCGGGGGCCGTCTCAACCTCGGCGCGGTCGCCGATGCAGACCTTCCACAGCTCGGACCAGGTGCCGTCCTCCTCGATGGAGGCCAGCCAGGTGTTCACGAACTCGACGCCGTCGGAGTCGAGCGGCAGGCCGATGCCGTAGGCGTCGACCGGGCCGAACTCCTCGCCCGCCAGGCGGTACACGCCGGGCTCGCGGGTCATGGAGCCCATCTGCATGGCGGTGTCGATCACATAGGCGTCGACGCGGCCCTGCTTGAGCGCGGTGCGCGCCTCCTCATCGGTGGAGAACTCCTGGATGGTCGCCTCGGGGGCGTACTCCTCGAGGACCGACGGGCCGGTGGAGCCGGACTGGGCGGCGACGTTCCTGCCCGCGAGGTCGTCGACCCCGTTGATGTCGGAGTTGTCGGCCATCACCAGGATGGACTGCTGGGTGGTGTAGTACGGGCCGGCGAAGGAGATGATCTCCTTGCGCTCGTCGGTGATGGAGTAGGTGGCGAACACGGCGTCGACCTGGTCGTTGGTGAGGACGCTCTCACGCGTGTCGGAGGTCACCTGGGTGAGCTCGTAGGCGTTCTCGTCTCCCAGGATGTAGCGGGCGAGCATCTGGAAGAGGCCGGCGTCGAAGCCGCGGACCTTGTTGTCCTTCTCGTTCATGAGGCAGAACAGCAGGGAGGTCTGGACGCCGCCGACGCGCATGCTGCCGGCGTCGCGGATCTTGGACGCCCAGGCGCTCGCCTCGACGACGGCGTCGTCGGCGACGGGCGCTGAGGCCACGAGCTCGTCGTAGGCGGCGGCGTCGATCTGCGCCTCCTGCGCGTCGTCGGAGGAGGAGCCTGCGTCGCCGGAGCCCTCGGGCGCGGGGGCGGGCTCGTCGCTGCAGCCGGAGAGGCCGAAGGCCGCGACGGCGCCTGCGGCGCCCAGGCCGAGCAGCGCGTGACGGCGGTCGAGCAGGAGCTCGGGGCGCGGGGTGTTGTTGGACATGGTGCATCCTTTCGTCTATGCGCGCAGCATCGCACTAAAGCATATGCTGGACAAACGCGTTGAACGATATTCTAAGGCTAAATCATACCCGTTCACTCATGATTTGAAACAAACTTGGGGATCCCGACGCGAGCGGGCGCCGCGCGGGAACGTCCCGCCCGGCGCCCGCACGGCGCGCGGCCCCGCCCTAGGACGGCTCGCCCCGGAAGGGGCCGCCCGGGATCAGTCCTGCTCGCCCGTGTCGGCGAACTGGGAGTTGTAGAGCTCGGCGTAGAAGCCGTCCTGCGCGAGCAGCTCCTCGTGGGTGCCCGACTCGACGATGTCGCCGTCGCGCAGCACCAGGATCTTGTCCGCGTTGCGGATCGTGGAGAGGCGGTGCGCGATGACGAAGCTCGTACGGCCCTGCATGAGGGCGTCCATGGCGCGCTGGATGCGCTCCTCGGTGCGCGTGTCCACGTTCGAGGTCGCCTCGTCCAGGATGAGGATCGGGCGGTCGGCGATGAAGGCGCGCGCGATGGTGAGCAGCTGCCGCTGCCCCTGGCTCACGTTGGAGGCGTCCTCGTTCAGCTCGAAGTCGTACCCGCCGGGCAGCGTGCGGATGAAGTGGTCGGCGAGCGCGGCGCGGGCGGCGGCGCGGACCTCGTCGCCCGTGGCGTCGGCGCGCCCGTACCGGATGTTCTCCATGATCGAGCCCTGGAACAGCCACGTGTCCTGCAGCACCATGGCGAAGCCGGCGCGCAGGTCGTCGCGGGCGTAGTCGCGCACGTCGACGCCGTCGACGCGCACCGAGCCCGCGTTGACGTCGTAGAAGCGCATGAGCAGCTTCATGAGGGTCGTCTTGCCGGCGCCCGTGGGGCCGACGATGGCGACCGTCTGGCCGGGCTCGACCCGGCAGCTGAAGTCGTGGATCACGGTCTTGTTGGGCACGTACCCGAACCGGACGCGGTCGAACTCGACCGCGCCGCGCCCGCGGGCAGGGAGCTCGGGCGTCACGGCGTCGGGCGTCTCCTCGGGCTCGGCGAGGAACTCGAAGACGCGCTCGGCGGCGGCGGACAGCATCTGCAGCATGTTGGACACCTGCGTGAGCTGGGTGATGGGCTGGGTGAAGTTGCGCACGTACTGCATGAACGCCTGGATGTCGCCCACGGAGATGGAGCCCGCGACGGCGAGGAACGCGCCGAAGGACACCACGGCGACATAGGCGAGGTTCGCCACGAAGTTCATGATCGGCTGCATGAGGCCCGAGAGGAACTGCGAGCGCCAGCCGGCCTGGTAGAGCAGGTCGTTGTCGGCGTCGAAATCGGCCACGGCGCGCTGCTCGCGGTTGAACACCTTGATGACGTTCTGCCCGGAGAAGCTCTCCTCGATGGTGCCGTCGACCCGGCCGAGCAGCGCCTGCTGCTGGCGGAAGTAGCGCTGGGAGGTGCGCACGACGAGCACGATGAGCACGAGCGAGACCGGGATCGTGAGGAAGGTGAGGCCGGCGAGCGCGACGGAGACCGACAGCATCATGACCGTCACGCCGATGATCTGCGTGATGGAGGTGATGAGCTGGGTGACGCACTGGTTGAGCGACTGGCCGACGGTGTCGACGTCGTTGGTGATGCGCGACAGCACGTCGCCGACCGCGTTGCGCTCGAAGTAGGCGAGCGGCATGCGGTCGATCTTCTCCACGATCTCGCGGCGCATGCGGTAGCACACGCGCTGCGTGACCCCGGTCATGAGCCAGCCCTGGCAGAAGTTGAAGGCCGCGGAGGTGAGGTAGAGGCACAGCAGGCCGGCAAGGATGTACCCGATCCCGGCGAAGTCGATCGAGCCGGTGCCCATGACCTTGGCGGTGATGCCCTCGAACAGCTTGGTGGTCGCCTGGCCCAGGATGCGCGGGCCCACGACGTTGAAGACGACCGAGGCGATGGCGCAGACGAGCGCGATGACGAGCGCGATGCGCTCATGGGCGAGGTAGGCGACCAGCTGCTTGAGCGTGCCCGAGAAGTCGCGGGCGCGCTCGGAGGCGGGGCCGCGGTGCGCGGGACCTGGCATCAGCGCTCACCTCCTTCCTTAAGGGAGCCGGGTGCGGGGGCTTCCTCCCCGTCGAGCCCCAGCTCGGATGCGGACAGCTGGCTCTTGGCGATCTCCAGGTACTCGGGGCAGCTGCGGAGCAGCTCGGCATGGGTGCCGCGCCCGACGATGCGCCCGTCGTCGAGGACCAGGATCTCGTCGGCGTGCATGATGGTGGCGATGCGCTGCGCCACGATGACCACCGCGGCGTCGGAGCACTCGCGCGCGATCCGGGCGCGCAGGTCGGCGTCGGTCTTGTAGTCGAGCGCCGAGAACGAGTCGTCGAACACGAGGACCTTCGGGCGGATCGCCAGCGCGCGGGCGATGGACAGGCGCTGGTTCTGGCCGCCGGAGACGTTGGATCCGCCCTGGGAGATGCGGCTCGCGTAGCCCTCGGGCTTCGCCTCGATGAACTCGGCGGCCTGGGCGATGCCCGCGGCGCGCTCCATGTCGGCGTCGCTCATCGACTCGTCCCCGTACTTGATGTTGCTCTCGATGGTCCCCGAGAACAGCATGCGCTTCTGCGGGACGTAGCCGATGGCGCGGCGCAGCTCGGCGAGGTCGATGTCGCGGATGTCGACGCCGTCGAGGGTGACGGAGCCCTGCGTGACGTCGTACAGGCGCGGGATGAGCTGGACGAGGGTCGACTTGCCGCAGCCGGTGGAGCCGATGATGGCCGTGGTGCGCCCGGGCTCGGCGGTGAAGCTGATGTGCTCGAGCGTCGGGCAGTCGGCATCCGGGTAGGAGAAGGTGACGTCGTTGAACGAGACGGCGCCGCGCCACCCCTCCCCGCGCTCGCGCGTCACGCGCCGCTCGGGCTCGGGGTCGGAGATGGAGGTCCGCGTGTCGAGCACCTCCTGCACGCGCTCGGCGGCGACGCCCGCGCGCGGCAGCATGACCGAGATCATGGTGAGGATCATGAAGGACATGATGACCTGCATGACGTAGTTGATGTAGGCCATGAGGGTGCCCACCTGCAGCCCGCCGGTGTCGACGCCCCGGGCGCCGAACCACACGATGGCGACCGTGGTGCCGTTCATCACGATGAGCATGATGGGCATGAGCAGGGCCATGCAGCGGTTGGTGAAGATGTAGGTCGAGGTCAGCTCGCGATTCGCCTGGTTGTAGCGGCGCTCCTCGTGCTCCTGACGCCCGAACGCGCGGATGGGCATGATGCCGGTGATGATCTCGCGCGCGAGCAGGTTGTTGCGGTCGACGAGCTTCTGCATGATGCGGAACTTGGGCATGGTGACGCCCATGAGCACGCCGATGGCGATCGCGATGGCCGCGATGGCGACCACGAGGATCCATTCCATGCCGGTCGGCGTGGCGAGCACGCGCACGACCGCGCCGATGCCCATGCACGGCGCGAACAGCACGATGCGCAGGCACATGACGCAGATCATCTGGATCTGCTGGATGTCGTTGGTCGCGCGCGTGATGAGCGAGGCGCTCGAGAAGCGGTTCATCTCGGCCGGCGAGTAGTCCAGGACCCGCTCGTAGAGCTGATGGCGCAGGTCGCGACCGATCGCCGCGGAGGTGCGGCTCGCGTTCAGCGCGGCCAGGATCGCGCACAGGGCGGATGCGAGCGCGAGCCCGAGCATCGACAGCCCCTGGCTCCACAGGTAGCCGCTCTGTACGGCGGTGAGGTCGACCCCCGCGTCCTCGTAGGCGCGCTCGACGTAGGCGATGGCGCGCGACCGGACGACGGTGTCCGCGTTATCCCCCAGCGAGTCGACCAGCGCCTCGCGCGAGGCGACGAGGTCGTCACGGCCGATCAGACCGGCCTCGACGAGCCACCGGATGTCGGAGGTCTCGACGGTGTCCCCCATCGCGGCCTCTATCCGCTCGCGGGCGGCCGTCCGGGCCTCCCCCGATGCGCCCGAAGCCGACGAGGCGCCGGATGCATCGATGAACCGGTCGAGCGAGACCCCCTGGTCGAACTGGTATGTGAGCATCTCCGCCTCGCCCATGGGGTCCTCGAGCTCGGCGCGCGCCGAGGCGTCCCCCGTGAAGGTGCGGACGCCCCTCGTGTCGGGCTCGCTGAAGCTCGCCTCGACGCGGTCGGTCTCCGCGGTATCGAGGAACAGCTCGATGTCGGACAGGTCGTCCGCACGGATCGTGTCGGGGACCGCGCTGTCGATGCCGCCCTGGCTGATGCCCACGTCGACGATGTCGCTCATGATCTGCGGGAGCATGAGCTCGAAGTTCGCCTGTGCGAACAGGAGAACCAGCGCGATCAGAAAGCTGACCTTGTGGTGTTTCAGGAAACTGAAGATCTTCACGCCCGGTTACCCTCCCCCTTCTTCCGGATACCTTCAGATGCGCGCCGCGCACCCGGAGCGGATGCCCGGGCGCGCGGCGCGAACCATTATTCCCATGCGATCGGACGAGCGGAGGTCCGGACGGCCGAAGCGACCCTCCTCCATAAGAAGACAACAACTTAGGCACCTTATTATTTAGTGAGCGCATCGGCTCGCCGTGGCCCCGGGCACGCGTCTTGGGGACGGGCGGCTCGCTCGGGACGGAAAAGAAAAGGCGCCCCGGAGGGCGCCTGAGCGTTCGTTGTGTACCGTTGACCCGGTTCACGCGTTGTTTGCCGCAAGGAAAATTAGGAGCGGGCCACCTTGCCGGACTTGAGGCAGTTGGTGCACACGTTCATCTTGCGACGGTGACCGTCGACGACGACGTAGACGCGCTGGATGTTGGGACGGAACTTGCGGATGGCGACGCGGTGGGAGTGGCTGATGGAACGCCCTGCCACGGGGTGCTTACCGCAGATTTCGCAAACTTTAGACATGTCGTAACCCTCCTTGGGCGGCGGAACTCGAAGCCGCGTGAACAAACAGCATTGCACTATATCACAGAACGTCGAAGCTATGCGAAATCCACACATGCGCCCCGAGAAGTCGGGGCGGCGGCCGGTCCGATCCCCGATGGGCACGCCCCGTATACATGATATCAGCGGATCGCCGCCCGTGAATCCCGCGCGAAACGCGGGCAGGCGGCACAGCGATGACGGGGGCCGTCCTTCCGGTCATGCCGCTTGCACCGATGCGTTCACAGAACATGGCAAAAATGCAAGCCGCTCAATATTGAAGCGTTTCATATTTCGAGAGCGCAGCAATTGATTGGTTCATGCTCTCCAACCCTCTTACGTGCCGATTTCAAAAACCTACCCACTTTGTTCCTGCACGTTTGTCTTCACAGGTCTGTCATGATTTCGTCAATTTTCTGCTATTGAAGCGTTTCATTAGTACCGTTTGCGGCAAACTATCCTACAAGCGCCCCGCGCGCGTGGGGTGTCCATACAATGGGCACCATAGGCAGGCACCGATGAAAAGGAGCTCAGCATGGCAAAAAAGCCAACGGTCGAAGCCGCCCCCGCAATCGTAGACTCGATCGAGGCCTTCGAGGCAAAGCTCGCGAGCATGCGAGAGGCCCAGAAGGTCTTCGCCACCTTCACCCAGGAGCAGGTGGACAAGATCTTCTATGAGGCGGCCATGGCAGCCAACAAGCAGCGCATCCCGCTCGCCAAGATGGCGGTCGAGGAGACCAAGCGCGGCGTGCTGGAGGACAAGGTCATCAAGAACCACTACGCAGCCGAGTACATCTACAACGCCTACAAGAACACCAAGACCTGCGGCGTGATCGAGCGCGACGAGGCCTACGGCATCACCAAGGTCGCCGAGCCCATCGGCGTGGTCGGCGCGGTCATCCCCACCACCAACCCCACGTCCACCGCGATCTTCAAGTGCCTCATCTGCCTGAAGACCCGCAACGCCATCATCATCTCCCCGCACCCCGCCGCGGCCCAGTGCACCATCGCCGCCGCCAAGGTCGTGCTCGACGCCGCCGTCAAGGCCGGCGCCCCCGAGGGCATCATCGGCTGGGTCGACAAGCCGACCCTCGAGCTCACCAGCCGCCTCATGAGCGACGTGGACATCATCCTGGCCACCGGAGGCCCCGGCATGGTCAAGTCCGCCTACTCCTCGGGCAAGCCCGCCCTGGGCGTCGGCGCCGGCAACACCCCCGTCGTCATCGACGAGACCGCCGACATCCTGAACGCGGTCAACTCCATCATCCACTCCAAGACCTTCGACAACGGCATGATCTGCGCGTCCGAGCAGTCCGTCACCGCGCTGGACTCCGTGTACGACCAGGTGAAGGCCGAGTTCGAGCGCCGCGGCTGCTACTTCGTCAAGAAGGGCAAGGAGCTCGAGGCCCTGCGCGATACCATGTTCAAGAACGGCGCGCTCGACCACCGCATCCCCGGCATGCCCGCCGCCAAGATCGCCGAGCTCGCCGGCATCTCCGTGCCGCCCAAGACCAAGATCCTGATCGCCGAGGTCACCTCCACCGACCCCGCGACCGAGGAGTTCAGCCACGAGAAGCTCTCCCCCGTCCTGGCCATGTACCACGCCAAGACGTTCCAGGAGGCCGTCGACAAGGCCGAGCACCTCGTGCTCGCCGGCGGCCCGGGCCACACCGCGTCCCTCTACGTGCACCCCGCCGAGAAGGAGAAGATCGCGCTGTTCGAGGACACCATGAAGGCGTGCCGCATCGTGATCAACACCCCGTCCTCCCAGGGCGGCATCGGCGACCTGTACAACTTCGGCATGAAGCCGTCCCTCACGCTGGGCTGCGGCTCCTGGGGTGGCAACTCCGTCTCCGAGAACGTTGGGGTGAAGCACTTGCTCAACATCAAGACCGTGGCCGAGCGCCGCGAGAACATGCTCTGGTTCAGGGCTCCCGAGAAGATCTACTTCAAAAAGGGCTGCACGCCCGTCGCCCTCGACGAGCTCGGCCGCGTCATGGGCAAGAAGCGCGCCTTCATCGTGACCGACTCCTTCCTCTACAAGAACGGCAACTGCCGCGCCATCGAGGCCAAGCTCGATGAGATGGGCGTCGCGCACGATGCGTTCTACGACATCTGCCCCGACCCGCGCCTGCAGGACGCCCAGAAGGGCGCCGAGCGCATGCGCCTGTTCGAGCCCGACGTCATCATCGCCGTCGGCGGCGGCTCCGCGATGGACGCCGGCAAGATCATGTGGCTCATGTACGAGCACCCCGAGGTCAACTTCGAGGACGCCGCCATGGACTTCATGGATATCCGCAAGCGCGTCTTCACCTTCCCCAAGCTCGGTGAGAAGGCCTACTTCGTCGCCGTCCCGACCTCCTCGGGCACCGGCTCCGAGGTGACGCCGTTCGCCATCATCACCGACGCCGAGACCGGCATCAAGTGGCCGATCACCGACTACGCCCTCATGCCGAACATGGCCATCGTCGACGTCGACAACGCCATGACCGCCCCGAAGGGCCTCACCTGCGCCTCCGGTATCGACGTCATGACCCACGCCATCGAGTCCTACGTCTCGATCATGAGCTCCGACTACACGCGCGGCCTGTCCATGCGCGCCGCCAAGCTCGTGTTCGAGAACCTGCCGGCGGCCTACGAGAAGGGCGCCGACGACCCGCACGCCCGCGAGGAGATGCACAACGCCTCCTGCCTCGCCGGCATGGCCTTCGCCAACGCGTTCCTGGGCGTCAACCACTCCATGGCCCACAAGCTCGGCGCCTTCCATCACCTGCCCCACGGTCTGGCCAACGCCGTCATCCTCACCCGCGTCATGCGCTACAACGCCGCGGAGAAGCCCGTCAAGATGGGCACCTTCTCCCAGTACCAGTACCCGCACGCGCTCAAGGACTACGCCGACCTCGGCCGCTACTGCGGCTGCACCGGCGCCGACGACCGCGAGGTGTTCGAGAACTTCATCCAGAAGCTCGAGGACCTCATGGAGACCATCGGCATCAAGAAGACCATCGCCGAGTACGGCGTCGACGAGAAGTACTTCCTGGAGACCCTCGACGATATGACCGAGCAGGCCTTCAACGACCAGTGCACCGGCGCCAACCCGCGCTACCCGCTGATGAGCGAGATCCGCGAGCTCTACCTCGACGCGTACTACGGCCGCGAGCCGCAGAGCTACGAGGCGTAACGCCCGCTTTCGCTCCCCTCGTTTGCTGCCCGGGGCGCGCCGCTCACCGCGCCGAGCGCGCGGCGCGCCCCGGAGCCACTACAGTGGTGTCGACGCGATCTCCTCGCGCCGCACCCAGAAAGGAAGGTAACGCCATGATTCTTCCGGACACCAAGGTAGAGGTCGCCCGCCGCGGCAACAAGGTCGTCTACGACCTCGGCGACAAGATCGTCAAGGTCTTCAACGAGACGAAGCCCGTCTCCGACGTCTTCAACGAGGCCCTGAACCTCGCCCGCATCAACGAGTGCGGCATCCGCTCGCCCAAGGCCCTCGAGGTCGCCCAGGTCGACGAGGGCGGTTGGGCGCTCGTCACCACCAAGGTCCCCGGTGTCACGCTCGCCGAGAAGATGGCTGCCGAGCCCGCGCGCTTCTACGAGTACCTCGAGCAGTTCGTGGACCTGCAGATCGAGATCCACTCCTTCCGCTCGCCGCTGCTCAACCGCCAGCGCGACAAGTACGCCCGCATGATCAACCAGCTCGATCAGCTGAATGCCTCCACGCGCTACGACCTGCTCCAGCGCCTCGACGGCATGAAGATCGAGACCAACGTCTGCCACGGCGACTTCAACCCCTCCAACGTCATCGTCGGCGATGACGGCAAGCTCTACGTCTGCGACTGGGCGCACGCCACCCAGGGCGCCCCTGCGGCCGACGCAGCCATGACCTACCTGCTGTTCGCGCTCGAGGACAAGCAGCAGGCCGACGCCTACCTGGAGCTCTACTGCAACCGCGCCGACGAGCCCATCCAGATCGTCCGCAGCTATATGTCGATCGTCGCCGCCTCCGAGCTCGCGCGCAAGCGCGGCGGGGCCAACGACGAGTTCCTGATGAGCTGCATCGACGTGTTCGACTACCAGTAGGACACCGTCCCAGCGAGGGGCGGGGCATCCCACGCGGTCCGATCGCGCCTGCGGCCCTCAGAGGACCGCTCAGGATGTCACGCCCCTTCTGAGCGCCCCCACCGGATAGGCTCTGATGCATTGAGCATGAAGGCCGGCCCGCCTCGCGCGGGTCGGCCTTCGCTTGTTCGCAGGACGGCGGGGATACACAGCCCCCTCCCTTCTGTCCTCTGCGGGCTGATCGCGCCTTCGGCGCTCAGAAGCCCGCAGGGGACAGAAGGGAGGGGCCAGGCAAGGTCCACCGGAACGCTCAGCAAACAATCGCGCCTGCGGCGCTCAGAAGCCCGCAGGAGACGGGAGGGAGGGGGCGGGTACCTACCTCGTGCGGCGGCCGCGCCGGGGCGGACGGGCCTGGAAATCGTCCTCCATGACGCGGTTGTAGACCGAGAGCACCTTGTAGAAGGCGTCCACCTCGGCCTCGGTGCACTCCCGCCGCAGCTCGGCGGTGGTGCGGGCGATGTCCTCGGTGTCATAGCGCTTATGGGCGCATCTCGCGGGCGTTGCCCTCCTTGCGGCTCTTGGTGAGCAGCCCCTCGCGCTCGAGATGGGTGATGACCTGGGACAGCGCGCTTTTGGTCTTGTGCCAGATCTGGGAGAGCTCGGTGATGGTCACATCGGGGTGGTCCTCGATGTAGGTGAGCGTGTGCACCTCGATCATCGTCAGCGGGATGCCCTGGCCGTAATCGTGCTCGGACAGGATGTAGCTGGTATACCCCATGACGAACTGGTAGTCCGACGTCTCCAAGACGACGGTCCTGCTGGCCGACATCGCAGATTTCGCCGCCGTGAACGAGGTCTACGCCGAGTTCTTCAGCGCCCCCTACCCCGCGCGCTCCTGCTTCCAGGTCGGCGCCCTCCCCATGGGCGCCAAGGTCGAGATCGAGGCCGTCTGCTGATCAAGGCCCCGACCGACCGTCGCACGCGACGCCGCATCACGAATACCGACATGCACGCCCCCGCCGCCCGCGCATCCGCAGGACGGCGGGGGCCTTGTCGTCAGGGGGCGGGCACAGCGCATGGGCCCCTCCCTCCCGTCCCCTGCGGGCTTCTGAGCGCCGAAGGCGCGATCAGCCCGCAGGGGACGGGAGGGAGGGGACGACGGGCTTTTGAGCGCCGCAGGGGACGGGAGAGCGGGACCGCAGGGAGGCCTAACGGAACGCCCAGCAGGCGATCGTGCCCTCGTGGCAGGCGATCGTCGGCGACGCCTCCTCGATCACGTTTGAGATGCCGAGGTCGGAGAGGAGCTCCACGCGCCGGCGGTCGAGCTCCCACCTGAAGCCGCGCTCGCTCACGACGGCCTCGCCGGACAGCGGGATGAAGGAGAACCGGGAGCCCACGGGGGCCTCGGGGCGCCAGGAGGACCCGCCGTGCAGGATGCGGCCGTCGAACCCGTCCTCGGCGAGCTCGACGCCGCCCTCCCAGCCGGCCAGGCGGCCGAGCACGCCGAGCAGGTGGTCGGGGTTGCCGCCCGAAAGGCAGGTGCAGACGAGGGCCGGGTCGCCCCAGCGCTCGCGCACCGCGCGCAGGACGAGGGAGAGGTCGGTGAAGTCCTTATGGGGGTCGTAGCGCTCCACGTCGAACGCCGCGCGCTCCCCCGCGTCGCGGGCGCGCTCCGCGGCCCTCACCGCCGCGGCGCCCTCGGCGCTCACCGAGTCCGCGTCCCCGCAGAACAGGTCGACCGGCACCCCCGCCGCACGGGCCGCATCGAGGCCGCGGTCGACCGCGACGACCGCGTCGGCGTCCCGCACGGCGCGGCGGACGGCGGATGCGCCCGACGGCTCCGGGGACCCGCCCACCACCGCGACGCGGCGCACGCGCGGCTCCCCCGCGCACGGAGACGGCACGGCTACTCCCCCTCCGTGAACGACAGGATGCGCTCGAGCGGGAGCTCGCTGAACTCGTCGACGAAGATCTCGCAGCGGGAGCGCACCACCTCGCGGTCGGCGCGCCCGTGCGGATCGTACACGCCGACGCGCCGGTAGCCCGCCGAGCCCGAGCTGGCGAGCCCGAACATCGCGTCCTCGAACACCCAGACGTCCCGGTGAGCGGGCACCTCGGACCCCGTCGCGGCGCAGAGCCGCTCGAGGGCGAGGTCGTACACGTCGGGGTGCTCCTTGGACGCACCGGCCTCGGCGGTGGTCACGAGCACGGGGAAGAACCCGTCGATGCCCAGCCGCACGAGAGCGCTGCGCACCAGGTCCTCGTCGGTCGAGGTCGCGATCGCCATGGGGATGCCCGCGGCGCGCGCCTGCTCCAGGAACCCCGCGACCCCCTCGCGAAGCGGGATCGTGTGCGCGTACCGGTCCGTCAGCATCCCGCGCAGCTCCGCGATGAGCGCCTCGGCGCTCTCGCCGATGCCGAGCTTCTCATGGTAGTAGGCGATCTCGTCGGGCAGCGCGAGGCTCTCGGTCGCGGCGAAGTCCTCGGGCGTCATGGAGATGCCGTAGCGGGCGACGAGCTCGGGGTAGATGGTGAGCCACATGCCCATGGAGTCGATCAGCGTGCCGTCGCAGTCGAAGATGAACGCGCGCGGCGCCGTGCGCTGGGTGTCCGACATACCGTGTCCTTCCTTTCACGAGTGGCGAGCCGAAACCGTCGGCACCGACCACTATAGAGGAACGGCAGGCCCCCTGTCCCGCGGGCGCCCCCCGCACATGCCGTACGCCGAATCGACGCCCCGCAACCCGCCCGCTGTGCTAGCCATCGCCCGGGACTGCCTTCAAGCTGTGACGACGCCGTCATCGCGCACCGGGTCCCGTGCCCGCGCGGGCGCCCCGCGGGCGCTCAACGGACAAAAGCGACCGCACTCCGCCTCCGCCTCCCCTGCTTGACCGCTCAAGTGGTAAATTATGGGCGTCGCTGTTTTTGCGAACCCACCCCCGGCGGCGGTGACCCCGCGCCGGATGCGGGGCGCATACGCGGCGATGTCGTATCCGATTCGGGCGACGACCGGTCGCCCATGTCGATTGGACGGACAAGTTGGACCGCACGCACGCTGAGACCGACACCACGGCGTCGGCCGCCCGCCAGAAGGACGACCCCTGCCTCATCATCACGGACGACGACATCCATCTGTTCGCCCAGGGCCGTTGGAACCGGAGCTGGGAGAAGATGGGCGCGCACCCCGACACGCAGAACGGCGTGGACGGCTGGCGCTTCTGCGTCTGGGCGCCCGAGGTCAGAAGCGTCCACGTGATCGGCGACTTCAACGGATGGGACGTCACCGCCGACCCGCTCACCGAGCTTGCCACCGGCGGGCTGTGGCAGGGCTTCGTCCCCGGCCTCTCCCAGGGCGACCTCTACAAGTACGTCATCGAGACCGATGACGGGACCCTGCTCTACAAGGCCGACCCCTACGGGTTCTGGAGCGAGAAGGTCCCCGGCACCGCGTCGCGCCTCATGGACATCACCGGCTACGAGTGGGGCGACGCCGCGTGGATGGAGCGCCGCCGCGCGACCGACCACATGAAGAGCCCGCTCAACATCTACGAGGTCCATCTGGGGAGCTGGCGCAGGCACGGCGACCAGCCGCAGGGCGAGCCGCGCGAGGACGGAACCTATCCCGGCCCCATGGACCCCTTCCCCGCCCAGATCGGAGAGTACTACAGCTACAACGACCTCGCGGTCGAGCTCATCGACTACGTCCGCGACATGGGCTACACGCACATCGAGATCCTCCCCGTCCAGGAGCACCCCTTCGACGGCTCCTGGGGCTACCAGGGCACCGGCTACTTCGCCGCCACCGCCCGCTACGGGGAGCCCAAGCAGCTCATGCACCTCATCGACGCCGCCCACGCCGCGGGCATCGGCGTGATCTTGGACTGGGTCCCCGGCGGCTTCTGCGCCGACGCCCAGGGGCTCGCCACCTTCAACGGGCACATGCTCTACGAGCGCGAGATCCATCCCAACTGGGGCACGCACAAGTTCGACTTCGGCCGCGGCGAGGTCCGCAGCTTCCTCGTCTCCAACGTGCTGTTCTGGATCGAGCTGTTCCATGCCGACGGCATCCGCATGGACGGCGTGTCGAGCATGCTCTACCTCAACTTCGGCGTCGACGACCCGTCCCAGAAGAAGTTCAACAAGTACGGCGACGAGGGCGACCTCGACGCCATCGACTTCATCCGCCAGGTGAACACCACCGTCGAGCTCGCCTTCCCCGACGTCATGATGATGGCCGAGGAGTCCACCGCGTGGCCGCTCGTCACCTACCCGCCCGAGGACGGGGGCCTGGGCTTCAACTACAAGTGGGACATGGGCTGGATGAACGACACCCTCCACTACATGCAGACCGATTTCCCCTGGCGCCCGGGCAACCACAACCTGCTCACGTTCTCGATCATGTACGCGTTCTCCGAGAACTTCATCCTGCCGCTCTCGCACGACGAGGTCGTGCACGGCAAGTGCTCGCTCATCGGGCGCATGCCCGGCGACTGGTGGCGCCAGTTCGCCGGCCTGCGCACCCTGGCGTTCTACCAGATGACGCATCCCGGCGCGAAGCTCAACTTCATGGGCAACGAGATCGCCCAGTTCATCGAGTGGCGCTACTACGAGTCCATCCAGTGGTTCCTCACCGACCAGTACGAGACCCATGCGGGTCACCAGCGCTTCATCCGCGCCCTGAACCACCTGTACACCGAACAGCCGGCCCTCTACCAGCTCGGGTACGTCGAGAAGGGCTTCGAGTGGATCGACCCCGACAACGCCGAGCAGTCCATCGTCTCCTTCGTGCGCCACGGCGACGACCCCGATGACGACCTCGTCATCCTGATCAACTTCGACCCGGCGTACTACGAGACCTACCGCATCGGCGTCCCGCGCGAGGGCGACTACGTCGAGATCTTCAACTCCGATACCACGGACTTCGGCGGCTCGGGCAAGGGCAACGCCGGCACGCTCTCGAGCCATCCCGAGCCCGAGCACGGGTTCGAGGACTCCATCGAGCTCACCGTCCCGCCGCTCGCGGGCATCGTGCTCAAGCGCCGCGGCCCGAGCTCCTACAAGCCGCCCAAGCCCAAGAAGACCACCGCGCGCAAGACGACCGCCCGCAAGGCCTCTGCCGGCACGAAGGCGACGGGCGCCAAGAAGACCGCCGCTAAGGCGAAGGCGACCGCGTCCAAGACCACGAAGGCCGCCGCGACCAAGGCCGGGAAGCCGGCCGCGAAAAAGGCCTCCGGATCCGCGAAGACGACCGGCGCCGCCAAGAAGGCGCCCGCCAAGAGCACGACCAAGCGCACGTCCGCCGCGAAGGCGGACGGCGCCCCCACCTCATCCACCCGCACGGCTCCCGCCAAGGCAGCCGCGAGGAAGACCGCGAAGGCCGCGCACGGAGCGGCCGCCGCCAGAAAGGCCGATCCCGAGGCCTAAGCGCCCGGGACGGCGAACCGACCGCAAGGGAGACACCCGCATGCATAAGATCTTCGAGACCACCGATGAGTTCAAGCGCGACTACCGCACGATGCTCATGGCCGAGGTCGGCAAGGACATCGACGTCGCCAAGAACGGCGAGCGCTACCGCGCGCTGGCCAAGCTCATCGCGTCCCGTGCCAACCGCCAGTTCGCCGAGTCGGACTCCGAGAACGGCAAGAGCGACAAGAAGAAGGTCTACTACTTCTCGCTCGAGTTCCTCATGGGTCCGCTGCTCGACAACTACCTGCTGAACTACGGCGTCCGCGACGTCGTCGAGCAGGGCCTGTCCGAGATGGGCATCGACCTCGACGACCTCCTCGCCGAGGAGGGGGACCCGGGTCTGGGCAACGGCGGCCTGGGGCGCCTCGCCGCCTGCTTCCTCGACTCCATGGCCGCCGAGGGCATCCTGGGCTTCGGCAACGGCATGCGCTACCGCTACGGCCTGTTCAAGCAGGAGATCCGCGACGGCCGCCAGGTCGAGGTGACGGACAACTGGCTCGCCAAGGGCTATCCGTGGGAGACCCGCCACCCCGAGAGCCGCGTGCTCGTGCGCTTCGGGGGCGACGTCGTGCGCCACGAGGACCCCGACGGCACCTTCCACTTCGACGTGGTCGGCGGCGACCTCATCGAGGCGGTCCCCTACGACGTGCCCATCATCGGCTACGGCGGCAAGACCGTGAACCGCCTGCGCCTGTGGAGCGCCGAGCCGGCGGGCGCCGACTTCGACCTGGACGCCTTCAACGCGGGCGACTACGCCAAGGCCAACAAGTTCCGCACCGACGCCGAGGCGATCTCGGAGATCCTGTACCCCAACGACGCGGGCGAGCACGGCCGCATCCTGCGTCTCAAGCAGGAGTACCTGTTCGTCGCCGCGGGCGTCGCCTCCATCCTGCGCACCTTCAAGAACGACTACGGCACCTCCTCCTGGGAGCGCTTCCCCGACCTCGTCGCCATCCACACCAACGACACCCATCCCGCCATGTGCGGCGCGGAGCTCATGCGCCTGCTCATGGACCAGGAGGGGCTCGACTGGGACACCGCCTGGGACATCGTCACCCGCACGGTCTCCTACACCAACCACACCGTGCTGCCCGAGGCGCTCGAGAAGTGGCCGATCGACACCTTCCGCCACCTGCTGCCGCGCGTCTACATGATCATCGACGAGATCAACCGCCGCTACATGGAGTCCTTCCCGCGCGACATCGACGCTTGGCAGGACAAGCTGCGCAACACCGCCATCCTCTGGGACGGCCAGGTGCGCATGGCCAACCTCTCGGTCATCTGCAGCCACTCGGTCAACGGCGTGGCGCAGCTGCACACCGACATCCTGAAGCGCGAGACCCTGCACGACTTCTACGAGCTCGCGCCCGGGAAGTTCAACAACAAGACCAACGGCATCTCCCCGCGCCGCTTCCTGGGCAACGCCAACCCGTCGCTCTCCCGCCTCATCACCGGTAAGATCGGCGACGGCTGGCTGGTCGACGCCTCCGAGCTCAAGCGCCTGGAGGCCTGGGCCGATGACGGCGAGTTCCTGGACGCGCTCGCGCAGAGCAAGCGCGAGAACAAGGCGCGCCTCGCCGCGTACGTGAAGCGGACCTGCGACATCGAGCTGGACGTCGACTCCATCTTCGACGTCCAGGTCAAGCGCTTCCACGCCTACAAGCGCCAGCTGCTGAACATCTTCAAGGTCATGCACATCTACAACCGCATGATCGCCGACCCCGGCTACCGCCCGCACAAGACCTCGTTCATCTTCTCGGGCAAGGCGGCGAGCGCCTACACCTTCGCCAAGGAGGTCATCCGCCTCATCAACTCGGTGGCCGACGTGGTGAACTCCGACGAGCGCGTCAACGACGTCATCAAGGTCGCCTTCATCCCCAACTTCGCGGTCTCCAACGCGCAGCTCATCTACCCTGCCACCGACATCTCCGAGCAGATCTCCACGGCCGGCAAGGAGGCGTCGGGCACCTCGAACATGAAACTCATGATGAACGGCGCCATCACGCTCGGCACCCTCGACGGCGCCAACATCGAGATCGCCGAGCTCGCCGGGCTCGAGAACGAGAAGATCTTCGGCATGAAGGTCGACGAGGTCGAGGCCCTGCGGCATGGCAACTACTTCGCCTGGGACCTCGTCAACGCCGACCGCGAGGGCATCGGCCGGTGCATCGAGGAGCTCACCGACGGCACCTTCGGCCGCCTGTCGGGCAACTTCGAGTCCATCCAGGCCGAGCTCATGAACAACAACGACTACGACTTCGTGCTCGCCGACTTCGCCAGCTACGTGCAGGCGTGGGAGGAGCTCACGCAGGTCTACGACGACACGCGCACCTGGCAGCGCATGGCGCTCATGAACATCGCCAACTCCGGCCACTTCTCGTCCGACCGCACCATCCGCGAGTACCGCGACGAGATCTGGCACGCGTAAGGGGCGGCCGCTCGCGGTCCGTCGTCCGCCACGGGCGGCGGACCGCTCGCATACAGGCAAGGCAGTATCCGAGACGTTTAGGCAATGAAGGAGAATTCGATGAGCAGAAAAGAATGCATCGCTATGCTCCTCGCAGGAGGACAAGGCAGCAGATTGGGGGCCCTCACATCCAAGATCGCCAAACCCGCGGTCAGCTTCGGCGGCAAGTACCGCATCATCGACTTCACGCTTTCGAACTGCGCCAACTCGGGCATCGACACGGTGGGCGTGCTGACCCAGTACCGCCCCTACCGCCTGCATGCCTACCTCGGCAGCGGATCGGCGTGGGACCTCGATGAGCGCGGCGGCGGCGTCTCCATCCTGCCCCCGTACGCCACCCAGGACGGCGGGGCCTGGTACGCCGGCACCGCCGACGCCGTCACCCAGAACCTGGACTACATCAAGGCGAACGACCCCGAGTACGTCCTGATCCTGTCCGGCGACGCCCTCTACCGCATGGACTACCGCAAGATGCTCGACAGCCACATCGAGAACGGCGCGGACCTGACCGTGGCCGTCATGCCGGTGCCCTGGGAGGACGCGAGCCGCTTCGGCATCCTCACCACCGACGACGAGGGGCGCATCGTCAAGTTCACCGAGAAGCCCGAGAAGCCCGACTCCAACCTGGCCTCCATGGGCATCTACATCTTCACCGCGGACTTCCTCATCAACGCCCTCGAGGAGGACGCGCTCGACCAGCGCTCCAGCCATGACTTCGGCGGGGACATCATCCCCAACGCGCTGGCTGCCGGCAAGCGCCTGTTCGTCCACGAGTTCCACGGGTACTGGAAGGACGTCGGCACGATCGCGAGCTACCACGAGACGAGCATGGGCCTTCTGGGCGCGAACCCCGAGTTCGACATCTACGAGAAGACCGCTCCGATCATGAGCAACGACACCACCCGCCCGCCGCACTACATCGGCCCGGACGGCCGCGTCGACGACTGCCTGGTCTCCAACGGCTGCGAGGTCTTCGGCACCGCCAAGCACTCCATCCTGTCCACCGACTGCGTCATCGAGGAGCGCGCCGTCGTCGAGGACTCCGTCCTGCTCCCCGGCTCGGTCGTGAAGAGCGGCGCCCATGTGGTCCGTGCGATCCTGGGCGAGAACGCCGTCGTCGAGGAGGGCGTCAAGCTCGGCAGCGTCGACACGCAGAGGGACACCGCCGTCGTCGGAAACGACGTCGTCATCGGGAAGGGGGAATGATCCGATGATCAACAACAAGGCCATCGGTTACATCACAGCCAACTACACCGCGATCGAGCAGGGCAAGCTGCTCGCCAGCCGCCCGCTTGCGTCCGTGCCGTTCATGGGGCGCTACCGCCTGATCGACTTCCCGCTGTCCAACATGGCCAACGCGGGCATCAGGACCGTCGGCCTCGTGATGCCGGGCAACTACCGCTCCATCATCGACCACGTGGGCCATGGCAAGGACTGGGGCCTCGACCGCAAGCGCGGCGGCCTGTTCCCCCTGCCGGGCAACCCCTACGGCTCTACCAAGACCGGCATGCGCTTCCTGCTGCGCGACATCATCTCCAACAAGACGCTGTTCCAGCGCGCCACCCAGCCCTACGTCGTGCTCATGGGTTCCAACATCATCTTCAACATGGACCTGAACGCCATCATCGACGCCCATGAGACCAGCGGCGCCGGCATCACCATGGTCTACGTCAAGACCGAGCGCGACCACGAGGACTGCAGCTCGCTCGTGATCGGCGACGCGGGCCGCGTGCAGAGCGTCAAGGAGGGCTGCCGCTACGGCGACAACAAGTTCCTCGACTGCTTCATCATCGGCCGCGAGCTGCTGCTCGAGATCATCGACCGCTACGCCACCGCGGACTACCTCGACATCTTCGAGGCCATCGCCTCCGACTTCGCCCGCATCGACGTGTGCAGCTACGAGTTCAAGGGCCTGGCCGTCGGCATGTTCAACGAGGGCACCTACTACCGCCGCAGCATGGAGATGCTCGACCCGCGCGTCTGCAACCAGCTGTTCATGAAGGACCGTCCGATCCTCACGAAGGCCCACGACGCCGCGCCGGCCAAGTACGCCTCCGGCTCGCTCGCCTGCAACTCCCGCATCTCCGCGGGCTGCGAGATCATGGGCACGGTGCGCAACTCCATCCTCTCGCGCGGGGTCGTCGTCGAGAGCGGCGCCAGCGTGATCAACAGCATCGTCATGCAGGGCTGCATCATCCGCAGCGGCGCCCGCGTCGAGAACGCCATCATCGACAAGAACAACGTGGTGCCCGCCAACACCGAGCTGCGCGGCACCCCGAGCGACATCCTCGTGGTGGGGAAGGCCCCCATCACCGAGTAACGGGCGCGTCCGTCCGGTTACAAAACCGACCCCCTCGCCCCACGGAGGCCGAACAGGGGTATCATGGAATCGCCGTCCGGCTGTCCGCCGGGCGGCGATTTCGCAAGACCGTGAGCTTAAACAGGAGAAGATTCCCATGGCTAAGAAACTGCAGATCGTGTTCGCGAGCGCGGAGGCCGCGCCCTTCGTGAAGACGGGCGGCCTGGGCGACGTCGCGGGCTCCCTGCCCGAGGCGCTCGTGCAGGCGGGCGCCGACGTCATCGTCATGGTGCCCAAGTACGCCACCATCGCCGACGAGTTCAAGGCCCAGATGGAGCACGTCGGCCAGTTCTACGTGCCCCTCGGATGGCGCAACGAGTACTGCGGCATGAAGCGCATCGTCCGCGACGGCGTGACCTATCTGTTCCTCGACAACGAGCACTACTTCAACCGCAGCTACCCCTACGGGTTCTTCGACGACGGCGAGCGCTTCGCGTTCTTCTCCAAGGCCGTCTGCGAGAGCCTGCAGTACCTGCCCGACGGCTTCATGTGCGACATCCTGCACTGCAACGACTGGCACACCGCGCTCGCACCCGTGTTCCTGCGCGAGTTCTACATGGACATGCCGCTGTACCGCAACGTGAAGACCGTGTTCTCCATCCATAACATCGCCTTCCAGGGGCAGTTCACCGACATGCTCCTCGGCGACGTGCTCGGCATGGCGCACATCGAGCCCGCCGTCCGCCAACTGCGCTGCGACGCCCGCTCCATCAACTACATGCAGGGCGCCCTCAACTACTCCGACGCCATCACCACCGTCTCTCCCACCTACTCCTGGGAGATCCGCACGCCCGAGTTCGGCGAGGGCCTCGACGGCGTCCTGCGCCGCCGCGAGAACGTCCTGTCCGGCATCCTGAACGGCCTCGACCTCAAGAGCAACGACCCCGCGACCGACTCGCGGGTCCACGCCAACTACTCGCGCGACGACCGCTCCGGCAAGGCCGCGTGCAAGGCCGCGCTCCAGGCGGAGCTTGGCCTCGAGGTCCGCGACGACCGCCCGCTCATGGCCATGGTCACGCGCCTCACCCGCCAGAAGGGCATGGACCTCGTCACCTACTCGCTCGACCGCATCCTCTCCGGCGGCGTGCAGGTCGCCGTGCTCGGCACCGGCGACGCCGAGTACGAGGAGGCCCTGCGCTACTTCGAGCGCACCTACCCCGGCTCGATGGCCGCGTGCATCGAGTTCGACCCGTACCTGTCCCAGCGCATGTACTCCGGCGCCGACATGTTCCTCATGCCGTCGCTGTTCGAGCCCTGCGGCCTGTCCCAGATGATCGCCATGCGCTACGGCACGCTGCCCATCGTGCGCGAGACCGGCGGCCTCAAGGACACCGTCATCCCCTACAACATGTTCACCGGCGAGGGCACGGGCTTCACGTTCACCCACTTCAACGGCGACGAGATGGGCGATGCCGTCTTCCGCGCCGCCCGCACCTTCTGGGATGACAAGGACGCCTGGAACAAGCTGATCGACAACGCCATGGACGCGGACTTCAGCTGGACGCGCTCCGCCGCCGCCTACATGGACGTCTACTACGGGCTGCACCCCGAGATGGAGCGCTACGTCCCTTTTGCGCCTGAGACGGCCGCCGAGCCGAAGGCCGACGAGACCGACGCCGCCCCCGTCGAGCCCGAGGCGGCATCCGACGAGGCCGCCGCTCCCGAGCAGGCGGCCGAGAAGCCCGCTGAGCCCGCGGTGAGCGCACCCGAGCCCGCGGCGCCGAAGGCCGAGGAGAAGCCGGCTGCGCCGAAGGCCGACGCCGAGCCCGCCCCCGAGCCGGAGCCGAAGGCCGAGGAGAAGCCGGCTGCCGATCCGGAGCCGAAGAAGACGACCGCCCGCAAGACGACCAAGACGGCGACGAAGACCGCGGCGACCAAGACGACCGCCGCGAAGAAGCCGGCTGCCAAGAAGGCCCCCGCCACCAAGGCGGCGGCGACCAAGACGACCGCCGCGAAGACCACTGCCGCGAAGGCGACGACAACCAAGACGGCTGCCGCGAAGACGACGGCGACCAAGACGGCCGGGACCAAGGCGTCCGCCGCCAAGACCGCGGCCGCGAAGGCCGCCCCCAAGGAGGACGCCGCGACCGCCGCGGCCGCCGAGGAGAAGCCGGCGACCGCGAAGACGACGAAGACGGCCGCGAAGGCCTCCACGGCGACGAAGGCCGCTGCCAAGCCCGCCGCGAAGACGACGGCCGCCAAGCGCACCGCGACCAAGACCGCGGCCGCCAAGCCCGCCTCCACCAAGACCGCTGCCGCGAAGACCGCGGCGGCCAAGGCGACGCCCACGGAGAAGCCCGCATCCGACGAGCCCGCCGCCGTGCCGGCGACCAAGGCGACCGCCGCGAAGAAGCCCGCCGCGACCGAGCCCGCACCTGCCGCCCCGGAGGAGAAGGCGCCCAAGGCGACGAGCGTCTCCGCGGCCCGCAAGGCCCCCGCGCGCAAGAAGCGCTAGGACGGCCGAGCAAGATTCGCCCTCCGGACGGGGAGCCGAGCTCGCGCACGGCTCCCCGTCCCTTTTGCGCGCGCGTAACGCCCAAGAAGCGGCGCAACTACGTTAAACTGTACGTTTGGCGTTCACGCCGAATGAACCGACCCCCTATCGCGCAGCCGCGCGGTACGCATGCAAGGATTCCGCTATGAAACTTCGACACAACAGCCGTCTGGCCCGATACCGGACCCCCTTCGGGGCCGTGACCGCCGGCACCGAGGTCACCTTGACCCTCGAGGTCGTCAAGGAGGACGCGGCGGGCATCGAATGCACCCTGCGCACCTGGATCGACGGGGTCGGCGAGCAGCTCTACCCCATGGCGGCCGACGGCTCGGGCGGCTACCGCGTCACCGTGAGCTGGAGCGATCCGAACATCGTGTGGTACAGCTTCATCGTCCGCACCACCGACGGCTTCGAGAGCCGCGTGGGCGCCCCCGAGGGCCATGTGGGCGGCGAGGGGGTCACCTACTACGACCGCGCCGACGTCCCCTCCTTCCAGATCACCGTCTACCGACACCGCGCCCAGCGGCCGACATGGTACGAACGGGGCATCGTGTACCAGATCTTCCCCGACCGCTTCGCCCGCGACGACGACTGGCGGACCCGCGCCCTGGGGCGCCTCGCCCATCCGCGGAGGGGCTGCGAGCAGCACATCGTCGAGGACTGGGACACGCCCCCGGTCTACGACCGCGACGAGACGGGCGCCATCCGCAGCTGGGACTTCTACGGGGGCTCCCTGCGCGGCATCGAGGAGCACCTCCCCTACCTCTCCGAGATGGGCGTCACGGCGATCTACCTCAACCCCATCTTCGAGGCGGCGAGCAACCACCGCTACGATACGGCGGACTACATGCGCATCGACCAGCTCCTCGGCACCGAGGAGGACTTCCGGAGCCTGTGCTGGCACGCCCGCGCGCTCGGCATCTCCATCATCCTGGACGGCGTGTTCAACCACACCGGCTCGGATTCGGTCTACTTCAACGCGTTCGGCAACTACCCCGAGCCAGGCGCCTGGTCGGGCGACGAGGACTCCCTGTGGCGCGACGCCTTCCGCATCAACGACGACGGGACCTACGACTGCTGGTGGGGCGTGGGCAACATGCCCGCCGTCAACCAGGGCTCCGAGGCCATCAGCCGGCTCATCCTGGGACCAGACGGGGTCATCCGCCATTGGCTGCGCGCCGGGGCGAGCGGCTGGCGCCTCGATGTCGCCGACGAGCTCTCCGACGAGTTCCTCGCCGGCATCAAGGAGGCCGCGACGCGGGAGAAGCCCGATGCGCTCGTGCTCGGCGAGGTCTGGGAGGACGCGTCCAACAAGATCTCCTACGGCAGGCTCCGCCGCTACCTGCTGGGCGACGAGCTCGACTCGGCCATGAACTACCCCTTCCGCGACCTCGTGATCGGGCTGCTCACGGGCGAGGGGTCCGGCTACACCGCGCGCGACGCGGCCGAGGCCATCGAGAGCCTCGTCGAGAACTACCCGCCCGAGGCGCTCGACTGCGCGCTCAACCTGCTGGGGAGCCACGACCGCCCCCGCATCATCTCAGTGCTCGGCGGCCTTCCCGACATCGACGCCCTCCCCGAGCGGGAGCGCGGCACCTGGCGCCTCACCGACGAGCAGCTCGGGCTGGCGAAGGGCCGCTTCTGGCTCGCCGCCCTCATGCAGATGACCTTCAAGGGCGTGCCGTCCATCTACTACGGCGACGAGGCGGGCGTGCAGGGGCTCACCGACCCCGGCAACCGCGCGACCTTCCCCTGGGGCCACGAGGACCGTGACTTCTTCACCATGGTGCGCAACGCCTCGGCCCTGCGCCGCGCCCTCCCGCTGCTGACCTCCGCCCCGCTCGAGGCCGAGGCGCTCGACGACGACGTCCTCTCCTACACCCGCGACGGCGGGGAGGGCGAGAGCGCGACGGTCGTCGTCAACCGCAGCACGACCGAGCTCCGCACGGTGAGGATCCCCTTCCGCGGCGAGCGCGGCGTCGACGTCATCGGCGGCGCCGACCTCGTGCGCGGGGAGGACGGGACCGCGGAGCTCTCCCTGTGGCCGCTCGGCAGCGCCGTCGCCTACTTCCATGAGGCGGAGCGCCTCCAGAAGCCGCTCGAACGCGGCTGGGGCGTGGTGTGCCACATCACCTCCGTGCCCAACGAGGACGGCCGGCCGGGCACCCTCGGCGCACCGGCGCGCGCCTTCGTCGACCACCTCGCGGAGATGGGCGCGCGCTACTGGCAGGTGCTGCCCGTGAACCCCACCGATTCGTTCGGATCGCCCTACGCGGGGCCCTCCGCGTTCGCCGGCAGCACCGACCTGCTCGAGGAGACGCCCCGCGAGCTCGAGGCGGCCTACGAGCGGTTCAAGTCCGACGGCGGCCAGAACTCCGCGGACTTCATCGCCTTCCAGGAGCGCAACGAGGTCTGGCTCGACCCCTACTGCGCCTTCATGGCCGTGCGCGACGCCTCGCGCGGGGCGAGCCGCCACCGCTGGCCGCGCGCCTACAGCCGCTACGACGTCCGCATCCTGGACGACGCCCGCTTCATCGACCGCGGCCGCTTCCACGCTTTCGCGCAGTACCGCTTCGACGCCGAATGGGCGGAGCTGCGCGCCTACGCGAACGCGCGCGGCATCGAGATCGTCGGCGACATCCCCATGTACGTCTCCGACGACTCCGCGGACGCCTGGAGCGAGCCCGCGATGTTCTCCCTGTCCGCGACGGGCAGGCCCACCGAGATCGCGGGCACCCCGCCCGACCGCTTCTCCGCCACCGGGCAGGTCTGGGGCAACCCCACCTACCGCTGGGACCGCATGCGCGAGGACGGCTACACCTGGTGGATCGAGCGCCTGCGCCGCTCGCTCGCGCTGTACGACCGCGTGCGCCTCGACCACTTCCTGGGGTTCCAGTCCTACTTCAACATCCCCGCGGGCAAGGAGGGAAGCGCCGGCCGCTGGCTCCCCGGACCGGGTATCGACCTGTTCCGCCGCGCCCACGAGGAGTTCGGACCCCTGCCGTTCATCGCGGAGGACCTGGGCTACCTCACGCCGGCCGTGCGCGCGCTGACCGCCTCCTGCGGCTTCCCCGGCATGGACGTGCTCGAGTTCGAGGACTACGACGTGCGCGGCGGCGTGAAGCCGGCGGCTGACAAGGTGGTCTACACCTCGACGCACGACACCTCGACGCTCCTGGGGTGGACGGGGGCGCGCTGGGGCGCCGACGCGACCGCCGAGGAGCGGGAGGGGCTCGCGGCCTCCATCATGCGCTCCGCGCTCGAATCGTCCGCGGACCTCGTCATGATGCCGTTGCAGGACGTGCTGATGCTCGGGGACGACGCCCGCATGAACGTCCCGGGGACCACCGAGGGCAACTGGTCGTGGCAGGCCGATGAGGCCGACGTCACCGCGGCCGTCGCGCGCATCCGGTCCCTTGTGGAGGAGACCGGCCGCCTCTGACCCGCCGGCCCGCGGCCCCTCCCGCCGCCGCGCCGATCCGGTGCGGCGGCGGTCTCATGCAGATTCGCCGTCGATGCGCCGGCGGCCGCGGGACCCGATGCGGATTCGGGTAGAGTATCGAGCGTATGACGAACGATGGGGCCGCGTGCGCGCGGCCGGGGACAAGGAGAGCTGAGATGGCACGTTACGACTACCGCTGCACCTCGTGCGGCACCGTCTTCGAGGTCGAGCACGGCATGACCGAGCGCCCTGCGGTGAGCTGCCCGGCTTGCGGCGGCGACGCCGAGAAGGTCTTCTCGCCGAGCGGCATCGAGTTCAAGGGCTCCGGGTTCTACAACACCGACCAGCGCGGGGGCTCCTCGAGCACCGCGGCGACCTCCGGGTCGTCCGAGCCCGCCGGCCACAGCTGCGAGAACTGCCCGCACAAGAACGACTAGCGACCGGCGATCGACAGAGCGCTCGAAGGCCGCCGCGCCGAGGGACCCCCCTTCGGCGCGGCGGCCTTCGCATGGACCGGGTCGGCGCGGCGCCGGGAGGCGCGGGCGCATCCCGTCGGGCACCTTGTCGCGGGCCGGACGGCGGAGCGGGGCCTAGGCGCTCCGGCGCAGGCGCGCGCAGAAATGGCCGTCGTAGCACCCCGGGGCCGGCACGCTCTGGAACATCCCGTCCCCGTCCTCGCAGACGCGCAGCAGTTCGGCGGCCGGGGCGAACGCCGGGAGGGAGAAGATGCCGGACCCCGACACCGGGACGGGAGAGAAGCCGGCGCCCCGGTCGCCGGACAGGAAGGCCTCGACCACCGCGCGGTTCTCCGCGGAAAGCACCGAACAGGTGGCGTAGAACAGCTCGCCGCCCGGTGCCACGTGCGCGGCGGCCTGCTCGAGCATGGCGAGCTGGAGGCCGGGCAGACCGGTGCGCGCATCCGCGGGGTCGAGGCGCCAGGGGATCTCGGGATGGCGGCGCATCGTGCCCGTTCCGGAGCAGGGGGCGTCGACCAGCACGGTGTCGAACAGCCGCGGCGGCGCATCCGCCCCCGCGAGCGCGCCATCGAGGTCGCGCGCGTCCCCGGTGACGAGGCGCACCCCGTCGATGAGGCCGGCGGCCTCCAGGCGCCCCCGGTTGAGCGCGCACTTGCGCTCGTGCAGGTCGAGCGCCGTGTGCTCGCGCGCGTACCCGGCCCGGCGCCCCTGAGCCGCCATGACGTAGGTCTTGGTCCCCCTCCCCGCCCCGATCTCCAGGCAGGTACCGGGCCGCGTGGCGGCCGTGGCGACGAGCTGGGCGCGAAGGTCGGACGCGGCCGCGTCGCCGCGCTCGAACAGGCCGCTCGCCACGAGCCGGGGGCCGTCGGCGCCCTGGATGCAACCGGGCAGCGCCGACGGGCTCCCCCCGACCGACGCGGCGTCGACGGACCCCTCGGCGCGCGGGCTCACGTGCACCGCGAGCGGCGCGACGCCGAGCTGGGAGCCGAACAGGGGGCGCGCGGCGTCCCCGCAGGAAGAGCGGATCTCGGCCGCGAGCCAGACCGGCAGCCCGGCGCGGCGCGCTTCGGCGCCCGCGGCGCGCCCGGCAGGGGCGACGTCCTCGGCGGAGAGGTACGCCTCGCGCGCCTCCGACACCCGGCGGAGCACGGCGTTGGCGAGCCCGGCCGCGCCCCGGGCCGAAGCGCGCACGAGCTCGACGCCCTGGCTCACCGCGACCTCGGGGGCGGTGCCGCCGTAGAGCAGCTCGAACGCCGCGATGCGCAGGGCGCAGCGCACGCGGGGCGACACCTTGTTCGGCTTCGCGAGGAAGGCGTCGAGCGCCT
>NZ_JAQECM010000100.1:0-1567 GCF_027669965.1 Candidatus Collinsella stercoripullorum
GAGGCTTCGGTAGTTTGTGTGACAAGGGGCTAGCCTAGGCAGCAACGCTCTTCGCTCCCTTCACGCCCTTCTTCCTCGCCTTCACCGGGCGACCCGGGAGCTGGGGCTGGCAGTCGCCGCACCTGAGCATGAGCAGGGCCACGAGGTTGTCGGTGTTGCGGAAGCCGTAGCCCATCCTCACCGTCACCTTGATCTTGTTGTTGATGGCCTCTACGCGCCCGTTGCTGATGCCGAGCTCGACTGCGGCGATGATGTCGTCGCGCCGGCGGCGCACCTTCTTCTCCACGGCGACGACCTTGGCGATCTTGCAGTAGGCGGCCCTGTGCATCCAGTCGTCGAGCAGCTCGGCGGCCTCGGAGCCGTCGGCTGCCCGGAAGACGGCCCGCAGGTCCTCCTTGAGCTCCCAGGCCCTGACCAGCCGCGAGCCGGCCCTCTTCTTGAGCGCCTCGAGCCTCGCCCTCTGGCCGTCGGTGAGGTCCTCGGGGTTCTTCACGAGCGCGTAGCGGCTGCCCTTGATGGAGGCCGCCTCCTCCCCGAGCGCCCTGACCTCCTCGGGCGGCAGCTCGCCTTTGGCAGGCCTGCCGCGCTTGCCCTCGGGCCTGGGCCTGGCGGCCCTGGCGGCGGCCCTGGCGGCGTTCCACTCCCCGCAGCGCACGGCGTCGGGCGCGCCGTTCATCCACTGGACCACGCGGAAGGGGTCCATGACCCACCTCGCGTTGGGGCAGCGGCGCTTGGCCAGCTGCCCTATCCGCCTCGCGCCGTCGGCGGCCACCACCTCCATGGCGCGCCTCTGCTCGCGCGCGAGCCCGTCGAGGGACAGGTTGAGCACGTCCTTGCCGGTGCCCTCGTGCGCCCAGACGAGGCAGCCGCGGTCGTGGCCGACGACCACCGTGACGTACCCGTGGCCCCTCTTGTACGACGTCTCGTCGATGCCGATGCGGCGCACGCCGTCGAGCCTCGAGGCGCCGCGCGCGGCCTCCAGCTCGGCGTAGACGCGCCTGCACGCGCCGCCCACGCCGTGCCACTCGACGCGGGCGAGCTCGGAGACCGCCGGGGCGGTGCAGCGGACCGCCAGCCACGCCACCCAGTCCTCGAAGTCGCGCGTGAAGCGCGCCCCGTGCCGCGCCCAGGGGACGGCCTCGGTGCGCACGCCGTGCTCCGGGCAGCGCACCCTGCAGGGCGCGTACTCCAGGTAGCAGGCCGAGCGCGCCAGGTCCATCGCCCTCCACAGCCTGGGGGCCCCGCGGTTCGCCATGTCGTAGAAGTCGCAGGCCCTGCCGCATACGGGGCAGCGGCGCTGCTCGCGCTTGTAGGGCCGGACGCTCACGACGATGCGCTCGGCCTCGATGCGCGCGCCCAGGACGACCGTGCGGGCCAGACCGAGGGCGAGAAGTAGTAGACTCTTCATGCGTCACACCTCTTCGGTTGTCTGAATTTGGCTTAGCAATCATAGGCGGATGACGCGGAAACGGCCCCTCCCGGGGCCGTTTCAGTTCCAGATCGTTGTTTTCGCCCGCTGAGCTGGGCCTATGCCGGAATCTCTCCCACAGAAACCACCGAAGAGCCA
>NZ_JAQECM010000101.1:0-1299 GCF_027669965.1 Candidatus Collinsella stercoripullorum
GCCGCCCTCGACGAGCTCGAGCGCGGCGGTCTTCCCGGCGGCGGGGTCGGGGCCGGCATCCCCGGCGCCGTCGGCACGGGCGTCCGCGCCCGAGGCGCCCGCCACCGGGTCCGCGCTCCCCGCATCCCCATCGGCGCCGTCCTCGGCGGCAAGCTCGTCCTCCGCCCGCACGAGGTCGGCGCGCACCGCGGCCGCCTCGTCCACCAGCGCATGCTCCAGGGTCTGCCCCACCTCGTAGCCCAGGTTCGGGACCTTGTGCCAGGCCCCCGCCTCGTCGAGCACGACCGCGTAGCTCGGCGCGCACTCCATGACCAGGTATCTCATCGCGCGGAACCCCCATCCTGCGCCTCGAAGCGGTACAGATGCCCGCGGATGACCTCGTAGCCGTTCGTGTAGGCGAGCAACAGGGCGACCAGGTACCTGCGATGCCGCTCGAGCGTCTTGCGCTCGACGCCCGCCCCCTCGGCGAGCGCCGCCATCGGGAGGCGCCCGGTCTTCTCGAGCCGGTCGAGCAGCGCCCAGTCGCCGCGCGCGAACGCCAGGGCCCTCCGGCAGGCGGCGACGGTGCGCTCCTGCCGCGGGCAGTTGTCCGCCACGTCGGCGAGGGTGATCCCGAAGCCCTCGAGCACCCGCGCGAACTCGGCGATCTCCTGCCGGCTCGCCGCGCGCGCATGGCGCTCGCCGATCTCGTCACGGCCGCTGTAGAGGCCGTCGAGGAGCGTGCGCGCGTCATCCGGCTCGTCCCCGTAGGCCGGGCGGTCGAGCGATTCCACCTGCGCGTGGCGCGCCTCCCTGCGCCGGAAGTCCACGAGCCGGTTGCGGATCACGCGCGCGGCGAGGGGCAGGAACGCGCCGCGGGAGCGGTCGTACGCGAGTACCGCCTCATGGAAGGCGAACATGGCGATACCCAGCTCGTCGTCGGCGCCCTCGATCGGCGGGCGGGCGAGGAACCGCGCCGTCTCCGCCTTGATGAACGGCAGGTAGTCCCTGACCAGCTCGTCCGCGCGGCGCGCATCGCCGCGCGCATCGCGCACGCGCAGCGCTATGTCGTCGCGTCCACCCATGGCTCTCCCCCTCGGCTATAGGATGCGCGCGCACCTCCCCGCGTTCCGGGGTCGGGCGCGCGCGTTTCCCCGTGGATCTCCCGCATGTGCATCTCAGGCTATCCGAGGGGGTTTCCTTATCGGGCAAGCGCCGTGCAAAGCTTGCGTAAGCGCACGGTAAGCGGAGCGTCGGGTGCGGGGCGCCGCGCAGCGGCCGCCCGGCGGCATCTCGGGCGCCGCGCGGTCCGGCGGGCGG
>NZ_JAQECM010000102.1:0-335 GCF_027669965.1 Candidatus Collinsella stercoripullorum
CCTCCCGTCGGGGAACGTACCGACCACGCGGGTGCGCCTGCGGATCTCCCGGTTCAGGCGCTCGATGGCGTTGTTGGTGCGTATGCGGCGCCAGTGCTCGCGGGGGAACCTGGTGTAGGTCAGCGTCTCCGCGCAGCCGTCCCTGACCACCCTGGCGGCCTCCTTGAGTTTCATGCCGTCGAGCTCGGCGGCCACCTCCAGCGCCTTGGCCTCGGAGGCCTCGCGGGACTCCATGGCGTGGATCGCCTTGAGCATTGCGGCGACCCTGGGGCGCTTCGACTTGGGCACCCTCGCGAGGACGTTCCGGTAGAAGTGCACGGTGCAGCGCTGGTAGG
>NZ_JAQECM010000102.1:345-1204 GCF_027669965.1 Candidatus Collinsella stercoripullorum
GCTGGTAGGCGGCCCCGGGGAAGACCTCGGCGATCGAGCCGACCATGCCGGCCGCCTTGTCGCCGGTGAACATGCGCACGCCGCGCAGGCCGCGGGACTTCAGCCACGAGAGGAACTCGCGCCAGCACTCGGCCGACTCCGTGAAGCCCTCCGCGGCGCCTATGACCTCGCGGTAGCCGTCGTCGTTCACGCCGATGGCCACCATCACGGCGACGTTCTCGTAGCTCCCGCCCCAGGACCTCTTGAGGTATATCCCGTCCACGTAGACGTAGGGGTAGGCGCGCTCCAAGGGCCTGTTCCTCCACTCCTCGACCGACGCGAAGGCCTTCTCGTTCAGGTTGGAGACGGTCGCCGCGGAGACGCTCGAGCCCCAGAGAATCTCACTCACGTCCTCGATGCGCCTGGTGGAGACGCCCGCGAGGTACATCTCGATCATCGCCTCCTCGACCGAGGTCTCCCGGCGCCGGTAGCGCTCGATGATCGCCGTGGTGAACCTCATCCCCTTGAGCTTGGGCATGCGGATCGTGACCTCGCCGGACGTCGTCGTGAGCCTCCGCTCGTAGTGCCCGGCGCGGTAGGCCTCGCGGTCGGCGGTCCTCTCGTAGCGCTCCGCCCCGACGAGGTCGTCGGCCTCCTCGTCCAGCAGTCCGTTCAGCATCTCCTCGACGGTCCTCCTGACGAGCTCGCGCAGGTCAGCCTTCAGCGACTCCTCGTTCAAAGATACAATGGGATCGGGCATGGTCTACCTCCAGCATGTTTCTTGTCTAGGCAACTCGAATCATACCGGGGCGGGCCGTGCCCTCCTTCCTTACCTGGACGCTATTCCGCTGTCAAAGTGCGCAAGAAATTGTACGTTACC
>NZ_JAQECM010000103.1:0-1112 GCF_027669965.1 Candidatus Collinsella stercoripullorum
ATCCAAAAGGAAGACTTGACCAAACACACGCGCCCGGCTCGGTCCGGCCGGCTGCGCCGTCCGCCCCTCGCGGCGGGCGCATGCTTCGGGCTCCGCCGTCTGTCGCTCGCACCGCGCGCATACACAGCCTCCGCGTCCGGGGCGGCCTGACGTCGGTCAACCTTCGCGAGGGGCGGGTCGGCCCCTCGCTGCGGCGCGCACTCCGCTACGGCAGTCGGGCTGCTGCGCCGTCTCGCTCGTCCGCTGCCGGCAGTGTCGTCACCCCAGCGCGGCGGCGGGCATCCCGGCGCGAGACCCGTGCCCGAGTGCGACGGGGCCGTTGCCGAGGCCGCCTCCGGCAACCGCGCCGCGCGCGGTCCGGCTCCGCCGGTCCCGGTCGCGGCCGCGCCCTCAGCGGTCGCCGGCCCTCCGCCAGGCGTCCGCCTCGTCGTCCCAGGCGAGCTCGACGCCGCCGGCGAGCTCCTCGAGCCTCGCGAGCGCGACCCCGAGCCACTCGACCAGATCGTCGCAGGGGCCCATCGCCCAGTGGGTGATGTAGCGGCACTGCGAGAAGCACGCGTCCCCGAGCGTCTGCACGTCGTCGATGCGCGAGAGCTCGCGCCTGAGGCCGCGCACGTCGTGCAGGGCGATGTCGTAGCGCTCCTCGTACGAGTGCCCGCAGTCCATCCTGAAGCCGAGCCCCCAGAAGCGCTCCGCCCAGTCGAACCTATCGAGCGCGGCGGCGCCCCGCTCCTCGATCCTCTCCCTGAGCTCACGCGCGAACCGCGCGACGTCGCGTCCCTCCACGACATCCTCCCTTCCTCGTCCGAGACGATTGTCCCACAAGGGATGACGAGAAGAACGACGCTTCGCAACAGTACGTCTGACCTGCTCCTCGTTTTCGACAGACGATAGAGAATTGTCGACAAGTACAGGGCGAGAAGAACGTCGAGAAGGACGAGAAGGGCGATTGTTTCGCCGCCCGCCCGGCACCGCCGCCACCGGCCGCTGCCAACCAGGGGCCGAGCGCGCCGTGACCGCCGCCGCTGCGTCGCGCGCACGGGGCGTCCGTGCCGCCGTCGTGCGCACGGAGGGCAGTCCCACGGCCGCGCCCCGCTCCGGTCGCGTCTTCG
>NZ_JAQECM010000104.1:0-1085 GCF_027669965.1 Candidatus Collinsella stercoripullorum
GTGTTCGTGTGCGAGGCCGCCGCCCCCGCCGCGGCCATCGGCAACCAGCAGTTCTTCTGGTGGATCTTCCTGATCCTCACCTTCCTGCTTCCCTACGGCATGATCGTCGCCGAGCTGGGAACCACCTACGACGGGGAGGGCGGCATCTACGACTGGGTCCGCGACGGACTCGGCGACAAGTGGGGCGCCCGCATCTCCTGGTACTACTGGGTGAACTACCCGCTGTGGATCGCGTCGCTCGCGACCATGTTCCCCGACATCCTGGGCATGGTCTTCGGCGTGACCTTCGACCTTCCGGTGGCCATCGCCATCGAGCTGGCCTTCGTGTGGATCGTCTACCTGATGGGCCGCTCCAAGGCCGCCGACTCCGAGTGGGTCCTGAACGGCGGCGCCATCATCAAGGTCGCCGTCGCCGTGATCGTGGGCGCGCTGGGCATCTGGTACGCCATGGAGAACGGCTTCGCCTCCGACATGAGCCCCGCCACCTTCCTGCCCGAGCTCACCAACACCAACGCCCTGGGCTACCTGTCCATCATCATCTTCAACTTCATGGGCTTCGAGGTCATCTGCACCATGACCGACGACATGGCCAACCCCGAGCGCGACATCCCCAAGGCCATCATCATGGGCGGCCTCGCCATCGCGGTCATCTACCTGTTCGCCGGCTTCGGCATAGGCGCCGCCATCCCCGCGGCCGACATCGACCCGGACTACGGCATGATCTACGCCGTCCAGACCATGGTGGGCGACTCCGCGATCTTCAAGATCATCTGCATCGCCTTCCTGATCACCCTGTTCGCCAACATGGCCGCCTGGTCCTTCGGCGTGAACTCCGTGGCGCGCTACGCCGCCGAGCACGGCAACATGCCCAAGGTCTTCGCCTCCATGATCTCCAAGGACGACATGCCCAACGGCGCCAACCTCGTGAACGCCGTCGTCGCCTCGCTCGTCCTGGCCCTGCAGCTCGTGCCGATCGACGCGATCTCCAACGGCATCTTCTGGATGCTGTTCGGCACCTCCGTCGTCTTCCTGCTGCTCACCTACATCCCGATGTTCCCGGCCTTCCTCAACCTGCGCAAGAACGA
>NZ_JAQECM010000105.1:0-1071 GCF_027669965.1 Candidatus Collinsella stercoripullorum
CCCGCGGCGGCCGGCGGGCGCCCGAGCGTTCGGGCGCCGCGTCTCCGCCCTGCCCCCGAACGCGGCGGGCGCGCCCTGCGCGCCGCGCGCATCTTCGCACCAACCCCTCGATGAAAGGCATCACCATGAACAGCACCCCTGTCGAACACCCCCATGCGACCCGCCGTCAGACCGCCGAGGCCGTGGGGCGCGTCCTGCTCACCGGCACGCTGGCGGGCTCCCTCGCCTGCACGGTCGGGGCCGTCCCGATGCTCGCGCACCCTGCGGCCGCCTTCGCCCAGGATGCCGCGCAGGCGGCCGCCGGCGGCGCCGGCCCGAAGGACGAGACGGTCTACATCAGGACCGCGCCCGACGGCTCGGTCACGGGCATCTACGTCGTGAACAAGTTCGAGCTCACCGGAAGCGCCCGCATCGCCGACCCGGGCTCCTACGCCTCCGTGGAGAACCTCAGCACCACCGACGCCCTGTCGCAGGAGGACGGATCCGTCGTCGCCGACGTGCAGGGCACCGGCCCCTTCTACTACCAGGGCGACCTCGACCCCGCGACCGCCCTCCCCTGGGGCGTGCACGTGTCCTACCGGCTGGACGGCGAGCCCGTGGACGCCTCCGCGCTCGCCGGCGCCTCCGGCGAGCTGCAGATCGAGCTCGCCGTCGACGGGAACGGGGGCGACGCGAACCTGGCGGACTTCGCCGGCAGCTGCGTGGTGCAGGCGCAGGCAACGTTTGACGAGGAGCGCTTCGAGCTCACGGACGCAGGCGGCACCACGGCGGCGCACGCGGGCGGCGACACGGTGCTCACGGCCATGGTCCTGCCCGGCGAGGACGCGACCTTCACGGTCACCGCGCAGGTGAGGGACTTCTCCTACGACGGCTGGCAGATCACGGCCATGCCCCTGTCGATGGCGATCGACGTCAGCGCCGAGGCGTCCGGCCTCTCGGAGCAGACCGGCGAGCTCGAGCAGGCGACCTCGTCGCTCGCCGCGGGGTCGGGGTCGCTCGCCGAGGCGCTCTCGACGCTCTCGGACGGCGCCGGGGCGCTCGATGCGGGCGCGGCGTCCGCGGCGGACGGCG
>NZ_JAQECM010000106.1:0-1031 GCF_027669965.1 Candidatus Collinsella stercoripullorum
CCGCGGCGGTCACGGCGCCTTCCGCCTCGAACGCCCCGGCCCCCGCGCCGGCTATGGGCGGGGCGCCCGCATCGCCCGCCGCCCCCGCATCGTCCCCGGCCCCCGCGCCGGCTGTTTCCGGTGCCTCCGAGCCGACCTCGTCGGAGGGGCGCGCCGCCCCGTCGACGCCGGCTCCCGCCCGCCCGTTGCCGCAGGGCGCTGCGGGGGAGGCGGCCCGCATGGGAGGGGCGCGTTCCCCGCTGGGCGCTCGCTCCGTCTCCGCCCCCGCTTCGGCTGCGGGTGCCCCGGAGGCGGCCCCCGCGCCTGCTTCGTCCGGCATGCGGGCACCGGCGCCGTCGGTGACCGGTGCGTCCGCCCCGGATACGTCCGCCCCGGATGCGGCTGCCCCGGCCCCCGGCACCGCCGCGGGGGAGGGCTCCCCCGCGTCCCCGCGGTCCGCCGGCGACCCCGGGGAGCTGCAGCGCCGCTGGGCCGACGTGGTCAAGCGCGTCACCGCCGCCCAGGCTTCGCGCGGCGCTCTGCTCCAGTCGTCGCGTGCGCGCTCCGATGACGGGGAGCGCCTCGTCATCGGGTTCCCCAAGGGGTCGGGCTTCGCGGTCAAGATGCTCGGGCGCCCTGACTCCCACGAGCTGATCGCACCCATCGTCGAGGCGGTGTTCGGTCCGCGTGTCGTCGACTACGTGATGGACGGGGAGGGGGCCCAGACGTCCGCCCCGTCGGCCCCCGGCTCGCCTTCGCAGGGCGCTGCGCCGGTCCGCGCGGCCGGTCCTTCCGCATCCCGCGGCGACGCCGATGCGGCGGCGGCAGGTACGTCGCGCGCCTCCTCGCCCGTGCAAGGCGGGCCGCAGGGAGCATCCTCGCCCGTCGCCGCATCCCCCGAAGGCGCTCCCGCGCCCGACGGCGCCGCCCCGTCCGCCGGCTCTTCGTCTGCCCAGGCTGCTGCCGGTGCACCGTCGGTCCGTGCCGCCGGCGCCCCGTCGGGGGGATCCGCGGAGCCTGCCCCCGGGCCGGCGACCCCGTCCGCCCCGGGA
>NZ_JAQECM010000107.1:0-968 GCF_027669965.1 Candidatus Collinsella stercoripullorum
CTCCCACAGAAACCACCGAAGAGCCAAAAGATTAGATGTCTAAAAAGCTTGTAGTTAAAGCTTTTTAGACATCTAAATCTAGGTACTAAAACAATTCATCCAGTAAAATATAATATTTTATTTTCTCCCAATCAGGCTTGATCCCCAGTAAGTCAAAAAATAGCTCGACATACTGTTCTTCCCCGATATCCTCCCTGATCGACCGGACGCAGAAGGCAATGTCATACCACTTGTCCGCCCTGCCGCTTCTCCCAAGATCAATAAAGCCACTTACTTTGCCATCTTTCACAAAGATGTTGCTGTCTCCCAGGTCGCCGTGGGAAAAGACAAGTTCCTCTTCGGGCTTTTCCGTCTTTAAAAAATCATACAGCTCGCGCGGATCTTTAAATGGAGTGTCTTCTTCCCAGTTTTCGCAATCCACATCGGCCAGATCGTTATTCAGTAAGTAATCCAATTCGGCTAAGCGGCTGTCTAAGCTATTCGTATAGGGACAATCCGATATGTCGATGGAGTGAAAGAGCCTGATGCACTCCGCATACAGCTCGATAATCTTTTCAGGGCTTTGTTCATCTTCATACTCTTCCGAGCAAAGGACGCCATCGGCCTCACTCATGAGCAGATTGCTCCAGCCATCATGCCGTTCAAAGTGCAGGACCTTTGGAACAGGCAGCTTTCCTTCCAGCCATAGCATCATGTCCTTTTCCCGTTCCACATCATAGGTGGTCCCTTTATACCGGCTGTCCGTCATTTTTAAATATAGGTTTTCATTTTCTCCCACCAGCTTATATACCTTAGCAGGAGACATTCCTTCCGTATCTTTTACGCAGCGGTATTTTTCGATCAGTTTTTTCAATTCCGGTGATATTCTCATTTTAGCCATTTATTATTTCCTTCCTCTTTTCTACAGTATTTAAAGATACCCCAAGAAGCTAATTATAACGAGGCTTCGGTAGTTTGTGTGACAAGGG
>NZ_JAQECM010000108.1:0-934 GCF_027669965.1 Candidatus Collinsella stercoripullorum
GACCTCTGCGAGCGCCGCCGGGCTCGCGTCCCCGATCGACAGCCTCAGGCTCGAGTTGGCGTGCGAGCATATCCCGCCCATGATCCAGGGGTCGAGGCCGAGCGCGTCGATCGACGTCCCCTTGGGGATGATCTTGCGCAGCTCGACGTGGTTCTTCTCGCAGCCGCCCTTCTGGTCGGCGCGCATCGGGTCGCAGAAGTACACCGAGCACCTGCCGCCGCGCTCCATCCCGGCGACGTCGGAGAACTCCGGGCCCCGGTCCGCAAGGATGGTGCCGAAGGCCCCCTTGAACGCGCCGGGGCCGCCGAGCAGCGACTCGAGCCAGTCGAGGGCCGCCACGACGTGCGCGGAGTCCTTGCGCCCCAGCAGGACGTATATCTGGAACCTGATGGGGGCGAAGTGCAGCGTGAGGATCGCCCGGGAGTCGCCCTCGGCGCCCTCCACGCAGTCCATCTGCACCGCCGCGGCGCGGAGCCCGGCGTCCAGAGCCAGGTAGTCCGCGTGCGTCCTGCCCTCGAAGACCCCGGTGTCCCGGCCGGCCGGCCTCGCCCTCTTGCGCTTCCTGTACCTCACCTTCTTCCTCAGCTCCATCTTGTGGATGTCGATGGCCTCGTTCTCGACGTGGCGGTAGAACGAGCGCTCCGAGCACGGCAGGTCGTCGCGCGAGGCGAATATGTGGTGCACCGACTGGCCCTTCGCGAGCCCCTCCCTGACGGCGTCGGCCAGGAGGGCCATCTCGCGGCCGGTCATGTCCACGCCCTGCCTGCTCTCGGAGAGCCTGGCGTCGGCCTTGGCCTGCGCGACCTTCGCCGAGTAGGTGAAGCGCTCGAGCGGGCAGCGGGGGCGCTCGGGGCAGCCGTTGCACACCCACGGCGCCCGGGACGTCCTGCGGCAGGAGCCCTCCTCCCAGTCCGGGCACCCGCCCGCCCGGCAC
>NZ_JAQECM010000109.1:0-291 GCF_027669965.1 Candidatus Collinsella stercoripullorum
CGCGCTCCCCGGAGCCCCGGCCGGGCCGGATTCACCGCGTCGCGCTCGCCGCCTCCCCGCGCCAGGCCGCCCGCGCGCTCGCGGACCCGCGGGCCGACGAGGTCGCGGTGAGCGCCTGGCGCCTGTCGGACGACGCGGGATGGGAGGGCGTGCTCGACCGGCTCACGGTCGTCCTCGACGAGCCGTTCCCCGACGCGGACGTTCCGCGCGTGCGGGGGCTGTGCCGCCGCGCCGCGTCCGTCGTCTGCCGCAACCTGGGGCAGATCGCCCTCGCGCGGGAGGAGGGCGCGG
>NZ_JAQECM010000109.1:301-685 GCF_027669965.1 Candidatus Collinsella stercoripullorum
CGTCGCCGCCCCCGTGACCGCCGCGCACGCCGCGAGCGTCTCGTGGCTGCTTTCCTGCGGTGCGCGCCGCGTATGGCTGCCCGACGAGCTCGGCGCGGACGAGGCCTCCGCCGTCCTCGCGGCCCTTCCCGGGCGCCGGGCGGCCCGCGTCGGCGTGCTCGCCTGCGGTGTTCCGCAGCTGATGGTGTGCGAGCACTGCCTGCTCGGGGACCTGGGGCCCTGCGACGGCGCCTGCGCCGCCTGCTCCCGGCGCCGCCGGGCGTACCGGCTGGTCGAGGAGGGCGGGGCGCGCCTGCCGGTGCTCGCGGACGCCTTCGGCCGCACGCGCGTCCTCGACGACGCGCCGCTCGACCGGACGGGCGACCTGCCCGCGCTCGCCGCCTG
>NZ_JAQECM010000011.1:0-45629 GCF_027669965.1 Candidatus Collinsella stercoripullorum
GCCGACAAGACCGTCCTCAAGATGATGAACGAGATGGGCCTGCGCTGCGGCATCCGCCGCGGGGCCGGCCGCCGCGGGTACAGCTCGTACAGGGGGGCCGTCGGCGAGACCTTCGAGAACGTGCTCGGGCGCGACTTCAGGGCGGACGGCCCGTGGCAGAAGATGGGCACCGACGTGACCGAGTTCAGGCTCTCCTTCGGCAGGGCCTACCTCGCCCCGGTCTACGACTTCGGCAGCAAGGAGATCGTGGCGTGGTCGGTCTCGGAGAGCCCCGACCTCGCCCAGCAGGAGGAGATGCTCTCGATGCTCATGGCCGCGAAGCCCGACGGGGCCAGGCCCATCCTGCACTCCGACATGGGGTGGCAGTACCAGCACGGCCTCTACGTCTCCGCGCTGCGCGCCAACGGCTTCACCCAGAGCATGTCGCGCAAGGGCGACTGCCTGGACAACGGCGCGACCGAGCAGGTCTTCGGCCACCTGAAGGACGAGTTCTTCCGGGGAAGGGACTGGGACGACTTCGAAGCGTTCAAGGCGGACCTCGAGGCCTACATCCGCCACTGGAACCACGTGAGGCGCCAGGTCGGGCTGAAGGGCCTGACCCCGGTCGAGTTCCGGGAGCAGGCCCTTCAAAAGGCTGCCTAGCGGCTATGATTTAACGCGTCCAAGTTTTGGGGCGCAGTTCAACCCCTGGGGCGCCTGCGATCGACCGCACGCGCTCGAAAGGGATACGGGACGCCCCGTCGGAATCGCTCCCGTCGGACGTTACATCAGCTCGCACACGCTCGCGGCGAACGCCACGGGATCCTCGGGCAGGATGCCCTCCACCAGCAGCGCCTGATCGTACAGCAGGCCGGCGTAGAGCTTCACCCGCTCGTCATCGCCGTCCTTCTGCGCCGCGACGAGCTTGGCGAACACCGGGTGCTTCGCGTTGAGCTCGAGCACGCGCTGGCTCTTGGGCAGGCCCTCCATATCGCCCTCGGGCCCCTGCTTGAGGACCTTCTCCATCTCCAGCGACAGCGGGCCCTCCGTCGTGATGCACGCCGGGGCGTCGCCCTCGGCGACCAGGCGCGACGACACGGTGACCTTCTCGACCTTGTCGCCGAGCGCCCCCCTCATCGCCTCGAACAGGTCGCCGTTCTCCTTGGTGGCCTCCTCGGCGTCCTTCTTCTCGTCTTCCGTGGCGAGGTCCAGATCGCCGGTCGCCACGTTCTTGAGCTCCAGATGACGGTCCTCGACCTCGGGCTCCGCCCCGTCCTCGACCGCCTTGGCCGCCGCCTCGCGCGCGGCCTCGTCCTCGTAGACCTTCGGCATGTCGCGCGCCACGTACTCGCGCATCGACTGGAAGGTGAACTCATCCACATCCGCCGTGAGCAGCAGCACGTCGTAGCCGCGCGCCAGCACGCCGGTCACCACCGGCATCTTGGACAGGCGGTCGCGGTCGTCGCCGGCGGCGTAGTAGATGGCCTTCTGCCCCTCGGGCATGGCCTCGGCGTACTCGCGCAGCGTGACCATCTTCTTCTCGCGCGCGCTCCAGAACAGCAGCAGGTCGGCGAGCTCGTCGGCCTTCGAGCCGTAGCTGGAGTAGATGCCGTACTTGAGCCCGCGGCCGAAGTTCTCGAAGAAGGTCTCGTAGGTCTCGCGGTCGTTGTCGCGCATGTCCTCGAGCTCGCTCGTGATCTTCTTCTCGACGCGGCGGGCGATGGCGCGCAGCTGGCGGTCGTGCTGCAGCGTCTCGCGGCTGATGTTGAGCGACACGTCGGCGGAGTCGACGACGCCGCGCACGAAGTTGTAGTAATCCGGCAGCAGCTCGGCGCACTTGTCCATGATCAGAACGTTGGAGCTGTAGAGCGCGAGGCCCTTCTCGTAATCCCGGCTGTACAGGTCGAACGGCGCGCGACCGGGGACGAACAGGAGCGCATCGTACTCGAGCGTGCCCTCGGCGTGGAAGCTCACGGTGCGGGCGGGGTCCTCGTAATCGTGGAAGGTCGACTTGTAGAACTCGTTGTAATCGGACTGCTCGACGTCGTCCTTGCGCTTCTTCCAAATCGGCGTCATGGAGTTGACGGTCTCGAGCTCCTGGTAGTCCTCGTACTCGGGGGTGTAGTCGTCGCCGGCGTCCTCGGGCTTGGGCTTCTGGCGGCTCTTGGTCACCATCATCTGGATGGGATAGCGCACGTAGTTGCTGTACCGGCGGATGAGGTCCTTGATGCCCCACTCGGAGAGGTAGCGGTCGTAGTTCTCACCCGGCTCGCCGTTCTCGCCCGGCTCGTTGTCGCGCATCGTGAGGATGATGTCGGTGCCGTGGCCGAAGCGCTCCCCCGGCTCGATGGTGTAGCCGTCCAGGCCGTCGCTCTCCCACACGTTCGCCTCGTCCGACCCGTAGGCGCGGCTCACGACCCGCACGTGCTTGGCCACCATGAACGCGGAGTAGAAGCCGACGCCGAACTGGCCGATGATGTCCACGGCGTCGCCCTGGCTCTCGGCGTTCTCCGCCTTGAACTCCTGGCTGCCGGAGTGGGCGATCGTGCCGAGGTTCTTCTCGAGCTCCTCCGCGGTCATGCCGATGCCGTTGTCCGAGATGGTGAGCGTACGGGCGTCCTTGTCGAAGGAGACGCGGATGGCCAGGTCCTCGCCATCGAGCTGGACGCTGCCGTCCGACAGGCTCTTGAAGTTGAGCTTGTCCACCGCGTCCGACGCGTTGGAGATGAGCTCGCGCAGGAAGATCTCCTTGTTGGTGTAGATGGAGTTGATCATGAGGTCGAGGAGCTTCTTGCTCTCTGTCTTGAACTGGCGCATGCGATGCGGTCCCTTCCTTGCCCTGATGCCGGCTCGTCGCGGCGATGCCGGCCCATCTGTTCAACAGGGACTATACTACC
Source organism: Candidatus Collinsella stercoripullorum (assembly GCF_027669965.1). Classification (NCBI taxonomy): domain Bacteria; kingdom Bacillati; phylum Actinomycetota; class Coriobacteriia; order Coriobacteriales; family Coriobacteriaceae; genus Collinsella; species Candidatus Collinsella stercoripullorum. The sequence goes on from NZ_JAQECM010000011.1 coordinate 2,877, forward strand.
CATCTTCAGGCTCATAAAACCTAAGCGTTAAAGACTTAGATTATCTTCGCAACCGGACTCCGACCCTGCGACCCGGCATCCCCGTGGACCCTGAGTCCTCCCCCGCTTCATCCAGACCTCGACCTTCGCCCTGCAGGCCATCCCCGCGGCGCGGCCTCACCGTGGACCCCGGACGGCTTCGGTCGGCGCGGCCCGACGCACGCGCGGAGGGCGTCGGCTCCGCAGGCGGCTCCGGGCTCGGGAGTTCCGCCCTCGCACGCACGCGGAAAGCGTGGACACGACTTGTAAGCCCCGCTTCAACGACCGGACGCCCCCGGGCAATATCCTTTCCTGTGCCGATCCCGCATCGACGCGAACAGGAGCGCCCATGACCGACGACCACCATATATGTCTCTGCGGACCGTCGGCCTTGGAAGCGTACCGGGCGCATATGCGCCTCGCCCCCGACCTACTCGACCGGCCGCGCACCGGCAAGCTCGCACGATGCGGGACCCCCGCCCCGCAGATGCTCGAGGACACGATGGAGCGGATCGGCGTCACCGGCAAACCGTATCACCTGCTCATCGAGCGCAACGCGCCGCATACCGCCCGGATAGACGTGCGGAGGCACCAGCGGACCAAGCGGCTCCCCAGACGCGCGATCATCAAGCTGTCCGACGACGTCCACATCGTCAGCCCCGAGATGATGTTCATCGACCTCGCCGGATCGGGCGAATTCCATTTCACCGAGCTCGTCGCGATCGGGTACGAGATCTGCGGGACCTACCTCATCGATTCCTCGTGGGACAAGATGACCAACACCGAGCGCTCCCTGACCTCCGTCAAGAAGATCGAGCGGCTCGCCACGGGCATCACGGGCTTCGCCGGTGCGGTCCGTGCGCGCGAAGCGCTGCGGCTCATCTTCGACGGATCGAACTCGCCCATGGAGACCGCCTTGGCGATGCTCATGTCGTTCCCCCGCAAGGACGGCGGGCTGGGCCTCACCCCACTCGAGATGAACAAGAAGGTCGCCACCGAAGACGGCGACAAATGGGTCGATATCGTCCTCCCGGGCGGTACGGTGGGGCTGGAGTACAAAGGTCGGGAGTCCCACTCGGTCGAGCAGACCGAGCGCGACGACCGGCGCCAGAACCACCTGACCGCCTCGGGGCTGGTCACGCTCAACGTGTGGTACGAGGACATCGCGAGCGACCTCATGTTCGACCAGCTTCATCGCGACATCTTCAACGCGCTCGGCAAGCGCTTCCGGGTAGCGAAGCCGATCGCGTACCGAAGGCTGCGCGAATCGCTGCGCAGCCGCATCGTGTCCTCGGTGAAGGACTACAGCGGCACCGTCATTCGCTGACGACGATGTCCCGGCTGCGTCAAAGGCGGCATACGGCACCCTGCGCAGGGCACCCGGCGCAGCCGGGATCCGTCACCGTGCGCATCCATCCGCATCGCCCGCCGCGTCGAACGGCCCCCGCAAGGGTGGAATCCGTTCGCGTTTCAGATCCTGGCAGAAAAGGGGCGTTTCGGGGAGGGACCGTCGCGGAAAGCCGGCAGACCGGAGCTCCGGACCTTCGGCTCCGGCGGCAGGATGACCCCCGAGCGCCCTTCAACCGGATACCGATGCGATAATCTGACCGCTTTGGCCGGAATAATACGCCGGGAGAACGTGTTTCCGTTCGCCGGGCGACCGGACGGGGGCCCTCTGAGGGGCGGTGCCGCCTCGGGACGGCAGCGACCCTCCCCCAAACGATGAGAATCTGCCAGGAACTCAAACACGAACGAAAAACGGGACCGCCAAGGGCCCCGAACGCAAGCGATGGGGCTCCGAGCATGGCCGGCAAAGGCCAGAAAGGGGGGCGGCAAGGGCCAGAACGAACCTGCCGAGGACCCCGAACGGGACCGACGGGCTCCGATTCCCAGCTCAGACGCGAACCGGAACGGGGGGACCGGCGAGCCCCTGAGCAGGGCCGGCAAGAGCCCCGATCCCCGGGTCCCCGTGCCCGATGCTACAGGAGCTTGGCCATCCATAGGTGCGGCTGGCCCTCGTCCTCGTAGTCCACGTCGGAGATCTGCCCGTACCCGAGCTTCGCATAGAGATCGCGCACGTATTCCTGGGCATGCAGCTTGCAGACGCGCGCGCCCGCCGCGCGCGCGGCGTCGTCGCTCGCGGCGACCAGCGCGCTCGCCAGCCCCCGCCGGCGGAACGCCGGAAGCACCGCCACGCGACCGAGCAGGTAGACCCGCTCCGCCGGCACCCCGTCGTCGAGCGGGCAGGCGGGGGACTGCGGGGCATCGGGCACCAGCTCGCGCTCCAACGGCTCCGGGAAGACCCGCGCGCAGCCGGCGAGCTCATCGTCGACATACAGCGTTACGTGCAGGCAGCGCGGGTCGTCATCGATCCCGTCGAACTCGTTCACGTACCCCTGCTCGTCCATGAAGACGCGCCGACGCACCTCGAATGCGTCGGCGCGCTCACCGATCCTTGTCTCGACCGCCATCGGCCCTCCCCTACGCGCGCATGTGCCTGCCGCGGACGCGGAACTTCGCCCGCGCCTCGGCGAGATACCGGTAGTGCTCGGGCGTATGCGCATCGCTCGCGATATAGGTGTACAGGTACTCGTCGAACATCTTCAGGGCGGGACGCTTCTCGCGCCCGAGCCGCCCGCCCGCAATGAAGTCAGCCGACGCCTGCAGCTTGCAGCCCATCCGCATGAGCCGGACCGCCACGTCTATGTCCTCCTGGATGGCGTGGTAGCGCTCGGGATGGGCGATGATGACCTCGTAACCCCGTCCCTGCAGCTCGTAGATGGTGCGCTCGTACTCCTGGAACTCGAGCTTGCCCGCACGCGTGGACAGCTCGAGCAGGAATTCGTTGCTCCCGTCGTAATGCAGGTAGTCAGCCCAGTCCATGCCGAGCTCCATGAGCTTGGCATGGTTGACCTCGAACCCCATCTGCAGCGGGAAGCCGCCCGCATGGGCCTGCAGCAGCTCGAAGGCGTCCCACATGGCGTCGTAGTCGAAGTACGGGTCGCGGCAGTGCGGGGTGCAGACGATGCTCGTGACGCCGGCCTCCTTGGCCGCCTCGAGCATCGCCAGGCTCTCGTCGAGATCCGCCGCGCCGTCGTCGACGCCCGGCAGGATGTGGCAGTGGATATCGCGCATGCTGCGTGGTCCTTCCCGCCGGGGACGCTAGCGCGTGAAGCGGCTGCCCGACGCCGGCGCGACGCCCTGGGCGCCGCGGGAGGAACCCGAGCCGGAGCCCTCCGAGGTGCGGACCTTCTTGCCGTCCTTGGTGTAGTACGAGTAGTAGTACTCGCTCGACTCGACCTCGCAGTAGTTCATGACGGTGCCGATGATGTGGACCTCGGCGCGGCGGAGCTGGTCCATGGCGGCGAGCACCTCGTTGCGCTTGGCGAAGTTCTCGCGGATGACGAACAGCACGCCGTCGGAGAGGTGGCCGACCTCGGCGGCGTCCACGAACGTCCCCACGGGGGGCGTGTCGAAGATCACGTACTGGAAGGACTCGGAGAGCGACTTGACCAGGCGGGCGAAGCGCTTGGAGGCGATGATGTCCGCCGGGTTGGGGATGTGCGGCTCGGAATCGAGGAAGTAGAGGTTCTTCTGGCTGGTCTCGACGACGGCCTCGTCGAGCGTCATCTGCTCGGACAGCACCGCGTACAGGCCGCCGCGGCTGTGCACGCCGATCATATCGGCCATGCTGCGGCGGCGCATGTCGCACTCCACGAGCACGACGCTCTTGCCGCTCGTGGCGATGGCCTGCGCGAGGTTGAGCGCGACGGTCGACTTGCCCTCGTTGGGGACCGAGGAGGTCAGCGTGATGACGCGAATCGGGTTGTCGACGCTGGCGAAGCGGATGTTGGCCAGCAGGGTCTTGGCGGCGTTCTGGACGACGAGCCTGTCGGCGCTCGCTTTCTTCTTAGGCATGGGTTACTTACCGCCCTTCTTCTTCATCGCGGGGATGCGGCCGACCACCGGCACGCCGAGCAGCTCCTCGGCGTCCTCGGCGCTGCGGATGCGGGTGTTGAGCATATCCATGAGCACGACGATGGCGATCGCCAGGAACAGGCCGGCGAGGAACGCCACGGCGATGTAGAGCATGCGATTGGGGCCGCTCGGGGAGGTCGGCGCGACCGCCTCGTCGATGACGTTGATGCTGTCGGCCATCTGGACGTCCTGGGCGACGACCGACACCTGGGAGGCCATCTCGTTGGCGACGTCGGCCACGCCCTGCGGGTCCGGACCGGTCACGACGAGGCTGATCACGCGGGTGGTGGTCTCGCTCGTGACGCTCACCTTGTAATCGGAGAGGTCGGTGAGGCCGAGGGACGAGGCGGCATCCGCCTCGACGCGGTCGCTCTGCAGAAGCGTCGCGACATCGTTGGCGAGCAGCTGGCTCGCCGTGAGGTCGGTGTAGTTGGTGCTCTGCGACTCAGTGTTGCTGTTCGCGAGGATGTACATGCTCGTCTGGGCGGTGTAGGTGTTCCCCATGAGCGCGAAGCTCACGACCGCCATGATGAGCGCGCACCCCACCGGGAGTGCGACGACCAGCCGCAGATGCTTCCGAAGCAGCTGGAACAGTTCGAGCAGAGTCATCGAGTTGCCTTTCTTTCCCTATCCGAACGCGCCGGCGACGGCCGGCCCTATGCGACGGACGGGCACCGCACCGCTGAAGCGGCGCGCAGGCATGCCTATCGGCGCGGGTCCCGTCCCCTTTTCCAAACCTTCAACATGGTAGCCCAAACCCCCCGCCATGGAAAACCGCTGTGCCCGCTATCTGGTCGACCTCGAAAAATGCAGATACGGACCCCCTTCTCGGGCGCGCGGGAAAATAGGGACAGGCACCTTTTTCCCAAAAATGCAGATACGGACCCCCTTCTCGGGCGCGCGCGGCGGGAAAATAGGGACAGGCACCTTTTTCCCGCTGCTGCGCGGGCGCGGAGCCGGCGGCGGAACCGGGCCCCTCCCTGCGCGGGTGCGGCGGCACGCGGAACCGGCGGCGCCGCACCCGCCGCGCCGCAGTCCGGAGCCCGCCCGCATGCCCGCCCCCACGGACGCGCGAAACGCGTCGCGCCCCGACCTAGATCAGATCGTCGATCTGCGGGTTGTCCTTGGGGAACGTCACCGTGATCGCGGTGCCCTCCCCCAGTGCGCTGTCGACCTTGATCTCGGCGTCGTGGAACATCGCGGCGTGCTTCACGATCGCGAGGCCGAGCCCCGTGCCGCCGCGCGCCTTGGACCGGCTCTTATCCACGCGGTAGAAGCGCTCGAACACCTTCTCCTGCTCCTCCGGCGCGATCCCGATGCCGGTGTCCTCGACCCGAATGAACGGCGCGCCGTCCTCGACGCCGCAGCTCATGGTCACCGATCCGGCGGGCTTGTTGTAGCGGATCGCGTTGCTCGCCAGGTTGTAGACGAGCTCGTCGATCAGCCTGGGCACGCCGAAGACGATCGCGGGCTTCGGGCGCAGCGCGAGCTCGATGCCGGCGACGTCGGCCACGGTCTCCAGACGGTGGTACACGGTGTCGAGCGTGCGCGGCAGGTCCACGGGCTCGCGCGTGCCCAGCACGCCGTCGGCGGACTGCCCGTCGTCGCGCTCCGCCTCATCGAGGTTGGACAGGGTGAGGATGTCGTTCACGAGGGCGGTCAGGCGTCCCGCCTCGTTGTAGATGCGGTGCGCGAAGTCGCGCTTGTCCTCCTCGTCGGCCACCATCCCGCTCGAGATGAGCTCCGCGTACCCGGAGATGGCGGTCAGCGGCGTCTTGAGCTCATGGGTGATGTTCGCGGTGAACTCGCGGCGCATGCGGTCGTTGTCCGCCAGCACGCGCACCTGGCGCTTGAGCTCCTGACGTTGGGATTCGATGCGTTCCAGCATGGGGATCATCTCTGTGTAGGCGTTCTCCGCGTTGCGGATGGGATGGTCGAGGTCCACGTCGAGCAGCGGGGCGATGATCGCCCGCGACTGGGTCCGCGCCGCCAGGAGGGACGCGATCGCGCTCAGGGCGGCGAGCGCCGCCAGCGGGGGCAGCATGTTCAGGAGGATCGACAGAATGCCGTCCTGCTCCTGCGCGAGGCGCACCACGGTGCCGTTCTCCAGCCGCACGGCCTCGTACAGCATGACCTCACCCAGCGTCGAGCTCGAGCGCTCGGACGAACCGCGTCCGTCCTCGAACGCCTGCCGCACCTCGGGCCGGTCGCCGTGGTTGGGCATGTCCTCGGCATCGGCCTCGGTGTCGTAGAGCACCGAGCCGTCCGTGCCGATCAGGGTGATGCGCGTGGAGCGCAGCGACATGTTGCGCAGGATGATCTTGTCGTCCGGCATGGAGTTCAGGGCGGCGGCCACCACGTCGGATTGGTTGACGAGCTCGTCGTGGGCGAGCGAGACGAGCTGCCCCTGCATGTAGGCGGCGCCCGCGACGGAGAACACCCCGACCACCATCATGGCCACGGCGAGCACCGTCGCGAAGACGCGGCGGGACAGCGAGCGGCGGGCGGCGTTCATCGGCGGCCGCCCCGGGTCCGCGGGATGCGGGCGCGCACGGGCCTACCCCTCCTGGCCGGCGAAGCGGTAGCCCACGCCGCGCACGGTCTCGATGCTGCCCGCATGCTCGCCGAGCTTCTGGCGCAGCGTCTGCACGTGCACGTCGACCGTGCGCGAGCCGCCGTCGAAGTCCCAGCCCCACACGCTCTGGAGCAGGGCCTCGCGCGTGAAGACGATGCCCGGCTTGCGCATGAGGTACTCGAGCAGGTCGAACTCGCGCAGCGTCAGCTTGACCTCCTCGCCGTCGACCGTCACACGCCGGTGGCTGGGGGACAGCACGATCCCGTCGGCGGACAGCACGTCGCTCACCTGCTTGGTCATGCCCCCGCGGCGCAGCAGCGCGCGGCAGCGGCTCGTGAGCTCCATGAGGGAGAACGGCTTGGTGAGGTAGTCGTCGGCGCCGCCGTCGAGCGCGACGACCTTGTCGAGCTCGGTGTCCTTGGCGGTGAGCATCATGATGGGCACGGTGGCCGTCTCGGGCATGGCGCGCAGGCGGCGCATGATCTCGAGCCCGTCGGTGTCGGGCAGCATGATGTCGAGGAGGACGGCGTCGGGGACGCGGCGGGCGACGGCGGCCTTGAACTCGCTGTCGCACGAGAAGCCCTCGGCCTCGATTCCCTGCTGACGCAGCGCGTACAGCGTCAGCCCCCTGATGTTGTCGTCATCCTCAACGTAATAGATCATCGGCGCGTCTCCGTGTCTGTCCGCAGGTTATGGATATGATACACCGCAGCGGGCAGAGCACGTGATGCCGCACCGCGGCGAGGGCGTATCAGCCGAACCGGCCGGTGAGGTAGTCGGCCGTGCGGCTGTCCTTGGGGTTGGTGAACAGCTCCGCGGTGGGCGCGTGCTCCACCAGCTCGCCGAGCAGGAAGTACGCGACGGAGTCGGAGATGCGGGACGCCTGCTGCATGTTGTGGGTCACAACCACCAGGGTGTAGTCCTTCTTGAGCTCCATGGCGAGCTGCTCGACCATGACGGTGGAGATGGGGTCGAGGGCGCTCGTGGGCTCGTCCATGAGCAGGACCTGCGGCTTCACCGCGAGGGCGCGGGCGATGCACAGGCGCTGCTGCTGGCCGCCGGAGAGCCCCAGGCCGGACTGGTTGAGCTTGTCCTTGACCTCGTCCCACAGGGCGGCGCCGGTGAGGGACTCCTCGACGATCTCCTCGAGCTCGGAGCGCTTCTTGATGCCGAGGCCGCGCGGGCCGTAGGCGACGTTGTCGAAGATGCTCATGGGGAAGGGGTTCGGGCGCTGGAACACCATGCCGACCTGCTGGCGCAGGCGCGTGACGTTGTAGTCCGCGTAGATGTCCTCGCCGTCCAGGGTGATCTTGCCCTCGATGCGGCAGTCCTTGACCATGTCGTTCATGCGGTTCAGGCAGCGCAGCAGGGTGGACTTGCCGCAGCCGGACGGGCCGATGAACGAGGTGATCTCGCGGTCGCGGATGTCGATGGAGACGTCCTTCAGGGCGTGATGGTCCCCGTAGTAGAGGTCGAGGTGCTCGACGGACATGCGAACGGGGTGCTCGACCTTGGGCTGCTCGGTGATCATCGAGCCCATCTCGCGATCGTGCGCCTCCTGCGCGGCGGCGGCGATAGCCTCGGCCGTGCCTCCAAGTTCCTTCTCGTTCAAACCCGGTACCTCCTCAGGCATGCTGTCATAGCTCGCTCAAGGATACGAGCCGCGTTTCATGCGGCTGAAAGCGGTTTGTCATGGGAGTGTAAAGAGGGCCGGCGGGTCGCGGGAGGGGCCGGGCGGCATCCGCCGGGCAGCGGGGCCGCGCGTGCGCCCCTGCCGTGCGACGGGGGGGGGACGGCGGCTGTCGATGGGGCGGGCGGCATCCCCGACCCCCGCTACTCGGGCAGGGTGATGGTGAAGACCGTGTGCTCCGGGGTCGACTCGCAGGAGATCTGGCCTCCGTGCGCCACGACGATCTCCTTGGCGATGGCGAGACCCAGCCCGGCGCCCCCGCGGTTGGTGGCGCGCGCGGCGTCGAGCCGGTAGAACTTCTCGAAGATCACCTTGAGCTTGGGGGCGGGGATCGGGTCGCCCTGGTTCTCGAAGCGGATCTGCGCCGCCCCGTCAACCCGGCTCGCCGCGATGCGGATCGTCGACCCCTCGTAGCTGTAGGCGATGGCGTTCTTCATCACGTTGTTGAACACGCGCGCCATCTTGTCGCCGTCCACCAGCACGGTGAGCCCCTCCGGCACGCTGATCTCCGCGTACTTGTCCTGCTCCGAGAGGGTCGGGTAGAACTCGTCGACCACCTGGGCGAGCATCAGGTTCAGGTCCACGTACCCGCGGGTGAGCACGATGTCGTGGAAGTCGAAGCGCGTGATGTCGAAGAACTCCTCGATGAGCGCGTCGAGCCGGTGGGCCTTGTCGAGCGCCACGCCCGTGAAGCGCACCCGCTGCTCGACGGGCAGGTCGGGCGCCTCGTGCAGCAGCGAGAGGTAGCCGACCACGCTCGCGAGCGGCGTCTTCAGGTCGTGGGCGAGGTAGGTGACGAGGTCGTCCTTGCGGCTCGACTCGTCGCGCAGGGCCTGCTCGGCGGCGCGCTGGCGGTCGCGCACGCGGTTCAGCGCGCCCTCGACCTCGAGGAAGTCGCCGTCGACGGTTCCCCAGTCGTCCGGATGCTCCACCAGGCGGTCGATCATGTGGCGGGCGACGATGCGGTCCGCATCGAACTCGCCGCGCTCGTAGCCGTAGTCGTAGAACGCGCGGCTGATGAAGAAGACGCCGCAGACCGCGACGGCCGTGAGGAAGCCGCAGAACATGAACAGGTAGTCGATGCCGAACGCCACCGGGCCCACGCCGCCGGCGACGAACACCCCCGCGACGAGGACCGCCAGCCAGGGGATGCCGCCCAGCGTGATCACGCGCCGGACGTTCGAGAACCGGTCGAGCAGGATATAACCCGCGAACATCACCACGGCGAAGGGGATGAAGCTGCCGAGCCCTATGACGAACAGGTCGAGCAGGAGCAGCACCACCGTCGCCAAGATGCGGCTGTCGAGAACGACGAGGGTCTTGTCCATGATGGACACGAGGTCGGCATGGGCCCCCGCGTCCGCAGCGGGCGGGACCTGCTGGTCGACCGGGGGCGCGGGCGGGACGAACGAGGGCTCGAAGGAGGGGGACCACCCCTGCGGGGGGACGCGATCGGTGGCATAGGGGCGGTCCTGCGCAGCCGCGGAGGCGGACGATGCGAAGGGCGCGGAAGCGGACGGGCCGCCCGCCGCGGCCGGGGCCTGAGCCCACGACGACGGGGTCTGGGCGCCGGCGGGGGTCGGCGGGGCCGCGGAGGCCGCGTGGGCGGAGGCGCTCCCCTGCCCGGGGACCTGGGGCGCCGCGGAGTATGCCGGCGGCTGCCATGCGACGGCGGGGTCGTTGGGCAGCCCCGTCACGGGATTCACGGGCGTATGCTCGGGTTTGCGTGAAAATCGACCGGTACCAGCCACCGAACCACCCTGCTTCCTCATAGGCCCCGGCGCCGGCAGTCGGCGACCGCATCCTCCTCGACCCCGACGGCACGCGGCGAAGGCCCGCGCCTCCATCGACCCGACGGGCGCGGCCGCAGGGGCGCGCAGCGACCGCCCCGACGACTGCCGGGAGCCCGCATCGCGTTCGCCCGCACGGTCGCCGGGGTCCGCATCTCGTACCTCCCAGTATACGAAGCCCCGTTCGACCCGGTACGGAAGACTTGCTTAATAAGCTGTCGCGGAGCTGTGGGGTGAGGGCGGAGGGGCCGTCCGGCTTTCGGGCAGGGCGCCCGCCGGACTCCGGGCGGGGCGCCCACCGGCCTCCGGGCGGGGCGCATCCGGCCTTCGGACATTGTTGCTCAACGTTTTCGTCGCATTCCCTGTCACGCTGGTTTCCAGTGGATGTCACAGCTCCGGAAAGGAATGGAACCATGAACACCCTGACACGAAGGAACTTCCTGATCGCAGGGGCTATCGGGGCCGCGGGAGCCCTCAGCCTCACGGGATGCGGAGGCACTGCCGACCAGGGGTCGAGCTCCACGGAGGCCGCGCAGGAGCCCGAGGAGCAGGCCGCCCGTTATGCCGTGGGGGATACCGTTGAGACGGACCTGGTGCGCCTCACCCTCAACAGGGCGGAGCTAGCGATCGCGCTGGTGAACACACTTGAGATCGGAACCGGCTTCAACATCGACAACGACTACTTCTGCCCGAAGGAGTACACCGTCGAGGAGGACGCCGACAACCCGTACGTCGCCTCCAAGGGCAGCACGCTCGTCTTCTACGAGATTCTCGTCGAGAACCTCGATCGCGATTACCTCGAGCTCGACGGCTCCGGCCAAGACGAACCCTTCGTCTCCGTCTCCTATGACGGCGAGACGTACTCCACCGAGGACTTCGAGGAGAAGAAGTACGGTTGGATGGTCAGAGATATCGAGGGAGAGCAGGATTGGAGCAGCGACACGGTCACCAACCTCTTGGCGGGCGTCGCTGAGAAGGACCTGTTCAGAGCCTATGTCGAGGCCCCCTTCGAGCCGGATTCGCTCATCGACCCGTTCGAGGTCGCCTTCACGCTCCCCACGGTCGACGGCGATACCGAATCCTTCACGTTCGCGATCAACCAGTGAGCAGGCGCAACGGCACCGATCGGCCAATCCGGCCGGCGGAACCTCGATCAGACGGCACCCACGATTGATAGGAGCGAGCAGTGAATGAGATAACCCGTAGGAACCTGCTGTTTACATGCTCTTTCGGACTTGCAAGCATCTACGGACTTACCGCGTGCGGCGGTACCGGGGATAGCCGGACCTCAGGCGAAGACGATCAGCAGCTCTCCCACGAGGAGATGCTTGAACAGGCCGAGGAACTCGACCTCCAGGCGTTCCATGAGACGGAAAACGAGAACGAAGCGAAGGCGAAGCAGGAATATGACGGCGAGATATTCCGCTGCACCGCGATTGTCGGCGAGATAACCCCCACCTATGCTCGCATCGGGGAGGTGATCCTCGGGACGTTTTGCAACACGCTATGCGTCGAGCTGCCCGAGGACGAGCTCGCGAGCCTTTCTAAAGACCAGGAGATCACGGTGTGCGGCAGGTTCCAGTACATACAGGTCGAGTCGCGTCTTGTGGACGCCTTCATCGTTGAATAGGAGATTAAGATGAGGAAACCTGCCCCGCTCCTCGCATCCGCGCTGCTATCCATCGGGCTTGTCGGCTGCGGCGGCATCACCGCAAGCCAAGCGCCCGCGATAAACCTTGAGGACTACGCCGAGATGCCAGCCGGTGAGATGTGGGTCGTCCTCGAGGACGGAACCGTAGACAAGTACGAGAACTCCACCGAGGGATTCGCCTACGGGGTCGAGCACTTCCTCGATGCCGTCGACGATGACGAAGCCTATTACACCGAGCGCTACGAGGGCGCTACGTTCATCGCTCATTGTCAGGTAAAGTCGACTAAGAGCGACTGGCAGACGAGAAGCGGGGACGCCTTTGAAACCGCGCTCGAGCTCACCACCGATGAGGGATATCTTGCGGCGAACGGGATGGAACCCGCCACCGCGCTCACGGCCGAAGTTGATAGCGAGGTTGTCAGCGAGCAGGAAATCAAATCGGGCGATTCCGTGATCGTCGCTTCCACCAGCTTCGACGTCCGCTACGACAACCTGTATGCACCGACCGAGGTTCTGAAGGTGGAGGAGTAATATGGCCCTCGTCAAGTGCCCTGAATGCGGCAAAGAGGTTTCAAGCGATTCCAAAGTATGCCCAAGCTGCGGCAAGCAGCTGAAAAAGCCTATTGCCCCTATAGTTCTTCTCATTCTTTCTGTCTTGATGTCGTTGTGGGTGGCAAGCGTTCTTCTTATCCCAACAACAGACAACTATCTACAGGCTTACGATCAGGCGTACTTTGAAAACAGCTATTGGATGCTGCTGTCTATAGTTGGCTCAGCTTCAATTTCCGGCATTCTGTTGCTCATAAACACGAAGATCGATTCCAAGCTTTTGAACACCATCCGGGGTTGTGCTATCCGTTGTTTCGCTTGCTCTGTTCGGTGTCTTCACCGGACTCAATAACGGCCTTACAGTGCTCTTCTTCTTTTTCATCACTCCGCCAATCCTCAATCTCGCAGCGGGTTTCAAACTCCGCAGGTAACCAGAGAACAGGCTCCTATCGCAAAGATGAACTGCCCCATTTCCTCGATCGAGGAGCAAGGTCCAAGAAATGGGGCTTTTTTCACAACAGTTTATGGCAGGTCGATGAGAGAGCTCGCCTGCCCGTTCTTCGCCCGGGATATCGACTACAGGACGGCCACGACTGAAGGGCGTTCACGAAAGACCTAGAGGCGCACATCAAATGTTGAATCACGCCCGAGCGGCTCGGGCCGGCTGCGGCCCTCTTCAGCCTACCCCTCGATGGTGTAGCCCACGCCCCAGATGTTCTTGATGAAGCGCGGATTCGCCGCGTCGTCGCCGATCTTCTCGCGCAGGTGGCGGATGTGCACCATGACCGTGTTGCTGGAGCTCGCCATGAACTCCTCGCCCCATACGGCGGAGAACAGCTCCTCGACCGAGACGACCTTGCCGCGGTGCTCGACGAGGTACAGCAGGATGGCGTACTCGAGCGGTGTGCAGCGGACCGGCCGCTCGTCCACGGTCACCGTGCGCGAATCCTTGTTGATGGTGAGGCCGTCCACCGAGAGCTCCGCGCTGTCCTCCTCGGTCGCCCGGCTCCCGTAGCTGGTGTAGCGCCGCAGCTGCGCCTTGCAGCGCGCGACGAGCTCGAGGGGACGGAAGGGCTTCACCACGTAATCGTCGGCGCCGAGCGAGAGGCCCTCGATCTTGTCGTTCTGCGACCCGCGGGCGGTGAGCATGATCACGGGATAGGTGTGCTCGGCGCGGATGGTGCGCAGCAGCTCGAACCCGTCGATGTCGGGCAGCATGATATCGAGCACGGCGAGGTCGAAATCCTGCTCCAGGATCGCCTTGGCGGCATCAGCCCCGTTGTAGGCGAGCGTCACACGGTACCCCTCGTTCTGCAGGTAGATACCTACGAGATCCGTGATAGCTCGCTCGTCGTCGACGATGAGGATATGAGGGTCCATCCGTGCTCCTTTCCCCCTTCCTCCCATTATGACCGGCTCCCCATGCGCACACCGTTTTGCCACGGGGAATTAAGAGGTCTTAAGCGCGAGGCCGCCGTTCGGGCAGTCCATCAGATCGCATGCAGGCGGTCCATCGTCCTGCAGGTAGCAGGTGGGACCCTCGTACATGGCGCGCCCCGCATCCGGGCGACCTGCCGGTCTCAAGCACGGGCAATCGGAGCTTGCGAGAGCACGGTCCGCGCTCAAGAGGCCCGGCGGGCCGCACGCCCCCTGCAGGGCGGGCACCTCAGGAGGCGCCGACGGGAATCCGAGCGCGGTTTCACCGGCAGGAGCCCCTACGCTGCGCTCAATGTATAAAACTAGTTGCAGTTCGCATAATAATAGCGGACTGCACGGACAGTACGGCCATATCGGACGAGTCCGCACGCGCACGGGAGGATTACTGTATCGTTAAAACCGGATCCTTGGAGTAGAACCTCCCCTCGCCTAGAAAGAACCCGCTGATAGAGCGATCGCACATCCGGAGGTCTACTCGGCAGGACCGAGTTGAACGTTACAGTAATCTCGCCGTAGATATACAGGACCCCGATCTACACAAGATATAGGGGTGCTGCCATCGGGAGCCCGCCGAAGACCGATGAGCCGCCGTCGGACAGCCCGCCGAAGACCGATGCGCCGCCGTCGGCGGCCCGGGCCATCCCGGATGAGCCCCACCGCCCTCCCCGCCGATGGTCGATCCGATCGGCGCGCCGGCGCCAAACGAACCGCGCCGATCGCGCCGATAGCCGCTGCAGTCGACGACACGCGCAGGTATACTAGCCTGTACGCAAACCATGAACCACCCAAGGAGAGCGAGGACCATGTCCGATCGTCCATCTCGCCGCGGCGGCGCCCGGCGCGCCGCGGGATTCCTGCCGGCGCTTGCCCTCGGCATCTGCCTCGCCCTGTGCCCCGCCCCCGCGCTCGCATCGCAGCTCGACACGGACGTCATCTGCGGCGTCTCGGAGTCCGAGCGCCAGGATCCCGCCGCGGACCGACCGGACCTTACCGCCCGTAACGCCATCCTCATCGACGACGAGGGCACGGTCTACTTCGAGCGCGACGCCGACGCCCAGGTGAAGATCGCCTCGATCACCAAGGTCATGACCGCCCTCGTGGCGCTCGACCACGCATCGCTCACCGACGAGGTCGTGGTCGACCACGCCGCGGCCACCGTGGGCGAGTCGTCCGCGAACCTGCGCGAGGGGGACCGCCTCACCATGGAGGCCGCGCTGCGCGGCCTGCTCATCGCCTCGGGCAACGATGCCGCCATGGCGATCGCCACGACCGTCGGCGCGAAGATCGACCCCGAGAGCACCGACCCGTACGCGACCTTCGTCCAAGCGATGAACGACAAGGCGGCGGAGCTCGGCATGGCGAGCGCCTTCACCAACCCGCACGGCCTCGATTTCAACGGCTGGGAGGCGGACATGCACTCCTCCGCCCGCGACGTCGCCGTCATGTTCGCCGAGGCCATGAAGAACGACGACTTCCGCGCCATCACGGCGAGCACCGATAACAAGATCTCCGTCACCGGGGCGGACGGCACCCAGCGCGAGATCACCCTGCAGATGCACAACGACCTGCTGGGCAAGGACGGCAACATCGGCGGGAAGACCGGCACCACCTACGAGGCGCTCGACTGCTTGGTGTCCGCCTACAGCCGCGACAACGGCGGCGAGATCTACATCGTGGTCCTCGGCTGCCCGGACGACCGCTTCACCGACACCTCGCGGCTCGCGTCGTGGTACTACGACCACATGGTCGCCTACCCCGCCGTCACCACCGACCGCGCCACGCCCGACGGCCAGCCGCTCGTGGCGCGCGCCACGCATGCCGACTGGACGGACAAGACCGTCGACGTCACGGTGGCCGACCCCGAGCAGACGGTCTCGCTGTTCAGCCTGGCGGGGGACGTCGAGCAGGACATCCAGCTCGACACCGTGACCGGCGACGTCGAGCGCGGCGAGGCGGTGGGCACCCTCACCCTTTCGCAGAACGGGCACGAGATGGCGACCGTCGAGCTGGTGAGCGCCGAGGACCAGAGCGCCCCCGATCCGGTGAGCTGGCTGCTCGTGCAGCTCGACCGCCTCGTGCGCGGCATCTCGGGAGAGCCGACCGAGGCTGAGGCCGAGGTCTACGCCGTGGCCCCCTCGGCGACCGACCTCGACGCGGCGTAGGCCGCGCCCGGCGGGCGTTGCGGCGGCTGACGCGCTGCGCGGAAGCAGCGCCCCACCCCGCACGCGGCGGCGCCGGGCGGGCGCGCCCGTCAGCGCAGGCCCGCCTCGCGCTCGAACAACCCGGCGACGCGCGGCCCGGCGACCTCCGCGTCCACCGTGCAGGCGCCCATGCCCGCAGGGGCGCCGTAGCGCCCGTGGAAATCGCTGCCCCCGGTCACGAAGAGCCCGTGCTCCCCCGCCGCGGCGAGGGCGCGCTCGCGGTCGGCGTCCCCGTGGTCGGGGTGATACGCCTCGATGCCCTCGAGGCCGGCATCCACCAGGTCCGGGATGATCGACCACGAGTTCATCTGGCCGGGATGGGCGAGCACCGCGACGCCGCCCTGCTCCCGGATGGCGCGCACGGCGTCGACCGCCTCGGGGTAGCCGATATCGCTCACCGCGATGCCCGACCCTTTGAAGATGCTGCGGTAGACGCGCTGGTAAGAGGCATCGGTATACGGCAGGTGGACGAGCGCCTCCATCACGTGCTGCTTGTAGGCGGCAGTCCCGGCGGCGCACACCTCCGCCACCCGGTCGAGCGTGAACGCCGGGTCGACGAGCCCCGGTTCCGCCACCCCGGCAGCCGACAGCGCATCGCACGGCCCCGCCGAGCCGGAGCGCATGGCGCGGGCGATGGTCCACGCCTGCCAGAGCGTGTTGGCGCACCGCGCGCGCAGCGTGCCGGCGACCATGCGCTCGAGTGGGCCGGACCCGTCCGCCGTCGCCTCCAGCCCGAAGCCCAGGACATGCACCTTGCGCCCCGTTGCCGCGCAGGCCGCCGAGACCTCGAGCCCCGCGAGCACGGGGAACCCCGCCTCCCGCGCGGCGGCGCGGACGGCGGAGAGCTGCGTCAGGCTGTCGTGGTCGGTCACGGCGATCCCCGCGAGACCGGCCGCACGGGCCCGCCCGATCAGCTCCTCCGGCGAAAACGAGCCGTCCGAGAACGTCGAATGGCTGTGAAGGTCGAAGCGCCGCACTCCGTGCTCCCCCATGGTCGCCTCCTCACCGCCCGGGCGGGTCCCACCCGCGTCGGGCGCTCAGAGGGCGCAGGTGAAGTGCTCATGCGTCTTCACCATGCCCTCGCGTTCGTAGAACCGGTGCGCCCTCGTCCGCACCACGTTCGAGTGCACCTCGAGCTCCTCGCATCCCGCCGCGACGGCGCGGGCGCGGGCGGCGGCGAGCAGCCGGGCGCCCAGGCCGCGGCAGCGGGCGCCCGGGTCGAGCACCAGCTCCAAGATCTCGGCGGTCGGCCGCTCGTGGTGCAGCTGCGGCTCGATCCGCAGGTTGATCACGCCCGCCACGGCTCCCCCGACCTCGGCGACCAGGCAGACGTGGCGGCCGTCGGCCATCTGGGCGCGCAGGCGCTCGCAGAACGGCGCGTATGCGAACGTCCCTCCCTCGAGCTCGCAGATGAGCCCGTGGATCGCGCGCTCGTCCGCCGGGACGGCGTCCCTGACCGCCCAGCCGGCCTCAGCCCGCAACGAACCCGCCTGCCTGCATATTGTACTCGCGGTCGCACACACCCTCCATGAACTCGAGGTCGTGGAAGATCCCGAGCATGGTCGTGCCGCCGGCCTTGAGCTGCTCGATCAGGTCGCGCACCTTGATCTTGCTCGCGTTGTCCAGGCTCGCCGTGGGCTCGTCGAGCAGGAGCAGGCGCGGTCGGCGCACCATGGCGCGGGCGATGTTCAGGCGCAGCTTCTCGCCGCCCGAGAACGTGTTCGGATAGAGGTCCCAGAGCTCCTGCGGGAAGTCGAAGTGCTCGAGCATGCGCACGGTCTCGCTCTCGATGACGTCGGGGTCCTCGAAGGCCTCCGCGGCGCTCGCGCGCACGATATCGCGCGCCGTGGTGCGCGGCACGACGTCCAGGAACTGCGAGATGTAGCCGATCTCGTAGTTGCGCAGGTAGATGACGCGGCGCTCATCGAGCGTCGCCAGGTCCACCGGCCCGAAGGCGGCCGAGTCGTACACGATGCGCCCCGCCTCGGGCAGGTTCGTGCGGTAGATGCATTTGAGGATCGTCGACTTGCCCGATCCGGAGCGGCCGGTCACCCCCACGAACTCGCCCGCCTCGATGGACAGCGAGATGCCCTCGCAGCCGCGCACGCGGCGGCCGGCGGCGTGCAGGGTGAACCCCTTGGAGAGGTCCTCGATGGCAAGCATCGGACGCGGCGTCCCCGCGGAAGCGGCGGCGCCCTGCGCGATGTCGATGGCGTCGGCGGTCATCTAGCGCACCTCCTCGTCGGTCACGGTCTCCCGGATGGTCGCCGCGTCGACGGCGAAGCGGGCGGACATGGACGGCAGCGCCGGGTACCACATGCGCGAGACGACCCGGCCGTCCACGAGCGTCGCGGTGATGACCGGGTAGGAGCGCTGCCCCTCCTCCACCTCGCGGACCACGAGGATGTCGGCCTTCTTGCCCTCCTCGAGGCTCCCGAGGTCGGCGTCGATCTTGACGGCGCGCGCCGGGTTGACCGTGAGCATGGCGAACGCCTGCTCGAGCGGCAGCTTGAAGTCGCGGTGCAGGACGAACGCGCTCTGCAGCATGGCCGTCGGGTAGTAGTCCGAGCACAGGCAGCTCGCCACGCCGGCGCGCACGGCGTCGCGCGCGGAGAGGTTGCCCGAATGGCTCTTGCCGAGCAGGATGTTCGGCGTGCCCATGACCGTGGACATGCCGCGCTCGACGGCCGCCGCGGCGACCTCCTGCGAGATCGGGAACTCGGAGATCGTGCAGCCGAGCTCGCGCATGAGGTCGAGCTTCTCGATGCTGTCGTCGTCGTGGCTCGCCAGCGCGATGCCGTGCTCGCGCGCGATGCCCGCGAGATAGGCGAGCTGCTCGTAGCCGAGCTTGGGCGCCGCCTGGGCATCGGCCGCCATGGCGGCGGCCTCCTGCTCGGTGAGGTTCTTGCCGCGGAACGACCTGCGCCAGATCTCGAGGTCGCGGTACTGCCCCTGGCCGGGCGTATGGTCCATGAAGGACAGCTCGTCGATCTCGCCGGCGCGCAGGTGCCGCTCGACCTGGTCGACCAGGTTCACGTTGTCGATCTCCAGACGCAGGTGCAGGCGGTGGCGGATGAGGTGGGCGTTGCGCCCCTCGGTGCGCTTCGCGCGGCCGATGAGGTCCATGAGCTGCTCGGTGCGGTCCCACTGGCGCACCGGCTTGACGTCCATCTTGTCGGCGCCGTAGACCGAAAGCGAGTGGAACATCGTCGTGATGCCGTGGGCGAGCAGCTCGCGCTCCGCCTCGAACAGGGCGGTCGGGAAGTCCATGAGGACGGTCGGGCGCGGGGAGATGACCGTCTCGATGTAGTCGGAGTGGATGTCGACGAGGCCGGGCACGACGTAGCCGCCGTGCGCGTCGATGACGCCGGCGCCGCGCTGCTCGGCATCGAGGACGCCCTGGCGCTGGATCGCCGCGATGCGGTCACCCTCCACCACGAGCTCGTAGCCGAACAGCAGCCGGTCGGGCTGCACGATGATGCCGTTGCGAATGACGTACAAGGAACGACCTCCTTGGGATCGCGTGGTACTTTTTGGTACTTTTTGGGACGGGGTCAAAATAGGTCAGGGGCCCTTGGGGACAGAGTGACCCTTTCGGGGACGGGGTCAAAATAGGTCAGGGGCCCTTCGGGAGCGGGGCCTACTTCTTGGGACGGGGTCAAAAGGAGCCAGGCCGGAAGGCGTCAGGGCCCTTCGGGGACGGGCTAGCGGGGCCGGGAGGGGCCGCCGCCGGGTGCGCCGTCCGCCCCACGGGCCCGTCCCCGCCGGCAGGGCGGGCCCGGGCCCCGAGGAAGCCCGCTACAGCAGCGAGTACACCAGCTCCTGGGTATACGCGTGCTGCGGGTCCTGCATGATCTGGTCGGTGAGCCCGTGCTCGATGACCCGACCGTCGAGCATCACGATCGTGCGGTCGGCGAGCAGGCGGATGACGCCCAGGTCGTGGCTCACCACGACCATCGACACGCCCAGGTCGCGGCGCAGCTGCAGGATGAGGTCGAGCACGCGCGCCTGCACTGAGA
This sequence comes from Candidatus Collinsella stercoripullorum, assembly GCF_027669965.1. Classification (NCBI taxonomy): domain Bacteria; kingdom Bacillati; phylum Actinomycetota; class Coriobacteriia; order Coriobacteriales; family Coriobacteriaceae; genus Collinsella; species Candidatus Collinsella stercoripullorum. The sequence continues at coordinate 22,785 of NZ_JAQECM010000011.1, forward strand.
GGTCGAGCCCCGTGGTCACCTCGTCCAAGAACAGCACCGGGGGCTCGTTGGAGAGCGCCTTCGCGATCTGGACGCGCTGCTGCATGCCGCCCGAGAAGGCGCGCGGCGGGTCCTGCTTGCGGCGAAGGGGGATCTTCACGCGCTCGAGCAGCTCCTCGCCGCGGCCCACCATCCGGTGGACGTCGCGCACGCCCGCGGCGATCTGCTTCTCGGCGATGTTCGAGAGACTCGAGAAGTTCATGCGCAGGCCCAGGTAGGGGTTCTGGTAGACCATGCCGAAGATGCGGTCGCGGATGTAGCGCTGCTGCTGCCGCGAGACCGTGAAGCAGTTCTCGCGCCCTCCGTCGTAGGCGGCGACGCGCATGTCGCCCTCGGTCGGGTCCTGGTCGAAGTACAGGCACTGCATGAGCGTCGACTTGCCCGACCCCGACTCGCCCACGATGCCCAGGATCTCGCCGGGATGCACCTCGAGCGAGACGCCGCGCACCGCGTGCACGGTCCCGCACACCGGGCAGATGTTGCGCTCGAGCTCGGCATCCGGGTCGGCGCAGTAGGGGCATCCGGGGCCGTAGCGCTTGGAGAGCCCCCGCACGTCGAGGACGGGCATGTCGTCGGTGAACGCGTGCTCGACCGGGGCGGGCGCGGCTTGCGTGGTCGCCATGGCCATCTTACGCCTCCTTCCCCGCCGAACGCGCCGCGACGCGCTGCGAGCAGAAATCGGTATCGGAACACTGCCAGACCTGCTCGCCCGTCGCCGGGTCGACCGTCTGGGTGAGGTAGACGCCGGTCGCCCCGCACACATGGCAGCAGGCGCCCTCGAAGTCCTCGGTGACGAACGGGTAGTCGTCGAAGGCGAGCGACTCCACCTTCGTGTAGGGCGGCACGGCGTAGATCTTCTTCTCGCGGCCGGCGCCCAGAAGCGTCAGGTTCTCCGCCATGTCGAGCTTGGCGTTGTCGTAGCGCGGGATGGGGCTCGGCGCCATGACGTAGCGGCCCTCGACCATCACCGGGTGGTCGGCGCCCGTCGTGGTGGTGCCGTAGCGCACGATCTGCTCGAACAGCTCCAGATAGGCGCCGGTGTACTCCGCCTCGGCGTGCAGGCGCTTCGTCACGGTCTCGCGCGCCTCGTAGGTGCGCAGGGGCTCGGGCGTGGGAACCTGCAGCACGAGCAGCTGGTCGCGGGTGAGCGGGCGCTCGGGGATGCGGTGGCGGCTCTGGATGAGCGTGGCGTCCTGCGTGAGCGTCGTGGTGTCCACGCCGGTCGTCTCGTGCACGAGGCCGCGGATCGACACGGCGTTCACGCTCGCGTCGGAGCCCTGGTCGATGACCTTCAGGACGTCGTCGGGGCCGATGCACGACAGCGTGAGCTGCAGGCCGCCCGTGCCCCAGCCGCGGCCGATGGGCATCTCGCGGCTCGCGAAGGGGACCTGGTAGCCGGGGATGGCGACGCCCTTCAGGATCGCGCGGCGGATCTCGCGCTTGGAGCCCTCGTCCAGATAGGCGAAGTTGTAGTTCCTACGCATCCGCCTCGCCTCCCTTCTCGGCCGCAGAGCGCAGCGCGGAGTCGAGCTTGCTCTGGAAGGTCACGTAATGCGGCAGCTTGAGGTGGCTGATGAAGCCCGTCGCCTCGACGCCGTCGATGTGGTAGAGGACGAACTCCTGGTCCTGCGTGGGGAACCGCACGTCGTCGGCGCGCAGGCTGTGGTCGAGCACGCTCATGGCGATCGCCTTGCTCTCGTCGTCGCCCATCACGAGGCCGTAGCCCACGTCGAGCGCCGAGCGGTGGCCGCCCTCCCCGTCCTCCTCGTCGGACACGATGAGGCTCTCGACCTCGGTGACCGGGATGGAGCCGAGGTAGTACGCATCCTCGGCGGCGGCGTCCCCCGACGCCCCGGGCGCGTCGATCTCGATGGCGACCGTGCCGCGGCGCAGCTCCCCCACCGTGGGGTGGGACAGGCCGAAGCCGCGGATCGCGGCGTAGCCGATGGCGACGACCGCCTGCGTGAGGCCGCGGGAGAGCGCCTGGAGGATCACGCTGCGCGGCGCGGGGAACGACAGGGGCGTCTTCGTGATGTCCACGGGCTCGGTGTCGTCGACCGGCCAATCGCGCACCATGTCGATGGAGCGCAGGTAGGTGAGCACGCGCGGCACGCGGTCGAGCAGGGCCGCGGCGTCGGCGTCGGCCGGAGCGGAGAGGCGCGCGCGGATCTCGCGGGCGCGCTCGCGCGCGTCGGAGACGGTCTCGTCGGCGAGCTCGAACTCGATCAGGCGGTGCGAGTAGTCCCGCGTGGCCCCGAGGATCTGACCGCCCTCGATATCCTTGAACGCGGCGGAGATGCGGCGGCCGGCGCGCATCCCGTCGGTGTCGACGACGCGCGAGGTGTAGAGGCGCTCGAGGGTGGAGCGGTAGGCGCGCATGAGGAAGACCGCCTCCTCGATCGACCCGCACGCCTGCTTGATGGCGACGGCGGCGATCTCGGGCGCCCACAGCGACCCCTCCGACTGCACCTGGTTCACGAGGTCGGGCATGGTCGCCAGGATGTCCTCGACGGCGACCGAGCGGCCGGCCTCGACGCGACGGAGCTCGTTCAGGTCGAGCGAGGCCGCGATGGCCTGCTCGCCCCCGGTCACGGCTACATATCCCATGCGGCACCCTCCCTGCGGTCGCACGCGGTCTCGATGCGCTCGGCGCGCGTGGTGCGCGGCAGGCACAGCACATGGCCCGCCCCGTCGACGAAGACGAGGTCGATGCCGAGCGGGAACTCGTCGCCGCGCGCGGCGCGGGCGCCCATCACGTCGACGCGGTCGAGCTCGACGTCCACCGTCCCGCGGATACCGGGACCGGAGAGGCGCCAGGCGCCGACCTCGGAGATGCCGGACAGCGCCCCGGTCCGGAGCCCGTCGCGGTCGACGCCGATGACCGTGTCCGCCGCGACGATGCAGGTCGCGCCCAGATGCGGGTCGGCGAGCGTGCCGGCGGACAGCTCGGACACGAAGGCAGCGGCGGCCTCGCCGCGCACGGAGGCCGGCACGAAGGCGACGGCGGCCTCGGCGGCGGGGGCGGGGGCGACGTGGGTGCGGCGGGCGAGCACGAGCGCAGCGCCCTCCCCGTCGGGACCGGCGACGGCGGCGCTCGTGGCCGCGTCGAGCAGCACGTCGGCGAGCATGAGCGCGCTCGGCGTCAGGCCGGAGGCCTCCGCGTCGCGCGCATCGCCCTGCGCCCGGTCCCCGATCTCGGCGACCTCGCCGGGCCGCGCCATGGCATCGAGCAGCGCGCGGAACGTCCGCTGCAGGTAGAACGCGCGGTCGTCGGCATACGCCTCGCGCTCGAACACCTCATCCGTCATTTGACCACCGCCTGCACGCTCATGTCCTGCCCGCCCATCTCGTCGAAGCTCACGCGCGAGCCCATGATGAGCGCCGCCTCGCGGGCGCGCTCGGCGTCGAGCGCGCGGCCCGCCGCCGCGATGCGGGCGTCGACGTCCGCGAGGACCGCCGGGGCGGGCTCGCATGCGTACGCGGCGTCGATCACCGCGAGGCTCCGCGCGAGCTCGCCGTCGGCGCCCAGCACGGCGCCCAGGCCCTCCACGTCGCCGATGCGCACGCGGCATTCGCTTATCAGCGCCTCACCTAGGTAGAAGCGGCTGTTGCGCGCCGTCTCGCGCACCTGGTTCATCACAAGGCCCTGCCTCGGCGGCACGACCACGCGCACGGGAAGCTCCGCCTCCAGCGCACGCGCGAGCTCATGCGCCAGCGAGGGCGCGCTCTCCACGAGGACCTCGGTCCTCGCCCGTCTAGACATCACGATGGATAACTCCTTCTTACCGATCGAAACCTATGATCCGCGGGCCGGGGCGCCGGGTCCCCGGGCGGCCGGCGACCCGGCGCCCCGCGCCCTGCCGGCGCCTAGTCCTGCAGGATGTACTTCTTGCGCAGGCGCACGCTCACGAACTCGAGCACGAACGCGACGATGAGGCACACGTACACGATCACGCCCACCTCGTGGAGGTTGTAGTAGCGACTGCCCGCCTGGTAGAGCTGGAAGCCGATACCGCCCGCGCCCGCGAAGGCGCCCACGGCCACCGCGTTGGTGAAGTTGATCTCCAGGCGGATGAAGGTCCACGAGAGCAGCTTGGTGATGGTGGCCGGCGTGATGGCCTGGAAGACCACCTGCCAGAAGCTCGCCCCGCTCGCGCGCAGCGCCTCGATCACGCCGCCGTCGATCTCCTCGAAGCTCTCCGAGTAGCTCTTCACGAGGTAGGCCACGGAGTGGAACGAGATGCCGAGCACGGCGGCCTCCGACCCCAGGCCGATGGCCACGGTGAACACGAGCACCCACAGGATCGTGGGGATCGAGCGGATGATGGCCACGAAGCCCTTCACCGCGTTGGAGACCGCCGGGTTGGACAGGTTCGCCGAGGCGGCGAGCGCGAGGAAGAACGACACGATGGCCGACAGCACCGTGCAGATGGCCGTCACGGCGACGGTGATGACCGCGCTCTCGAGCACCGTCGCCCAGGTGAAGTGGGACGCGCCGAGCGGCGGGTCGAGCGCGGGCTGGAGCATCATGGCGCCGAAGTCGGCGAGGGCCTGACGGGCGGCCTGGACCAGGTCGACCGTGCCGTACCCCATGCGCGCGAACGTCACGACCGTGAGCGCCGCGAGGACGAACAGCGTCAGCTGCACGGAGATGTTCCGCTCGGATGCGGCCGTCAGGCGGATGCGGCCGCGCGCGTCGCGCTCGAGCGTTTCGGCGGCCCCCTTGGTCAGCGTTGCCGTGGTCATCAGATCATCGACCTCCTCGCCGCGTTCGAGACCGCCTCGATCGCGAGCACGAACACGATGGTCACGATGATGACCAGGCCGGCCGTGTCGTAGCGGAACGACGTGTAGTACAGGTTGAACACGAAGCCGATGCCCGTACCCGTGAGCAGGCCGATCAGCGTCGCCGAGCGGATGTTGGTCTCCACCATGTAGAGCATCCAGCTCATGAGGTCGGCCACGGCCAGAGGCAGCCCCGCCTGGAACACGACCTGCCAGTACGACGCCCCGCAGCTGCGCAGCGCCTCGACCGGACCGGTCGGGATCTCGTCGAACGTATCGAGGAAGAACCTCGTGAGCTGGCCGAAGGTCGTCAGGAACAACGCCAGGAACCCCGTGAACTCGTTCTGCTTGAACGAGAGCAGGAGCAGCAGCGCCCACGCGATCATCGGGATGTTGCGGAAGATGCTCGCGATGGCGCGGATCGCACCGCGCACCGGCGCGCACTCGACGCCGACAGTCGAGGAGCCGAGCACCGACAGGGCGATGCCCACGACGGCCGCGATCACCGTCGCCGCCACGGAGTCGAGCGCGGTCGAGACGGTCTGCTCGACGACCATGGGCAGGTTCGCGAGGGACGCGGCCGTGGGCGCGAAGTTCCGGAACATCCACGCGAAGGCCGCGGGGATGGAGCCCATCGCGTAACCGAGCGAGAAATTGCAGATCAGCGAGCACAGCTGGAATGCGACGACGACCGCGACGACGCCGGCGAGCGTCCTCAGCTGGCGGCGACGGAACCAGGAGAGGTCCCGCGCCGTCGAGCCGGCGGTCCCCATGCTCGCCTCGTTCGCGCTCACTGCGCACCGCCCGCCGCGTTCACGGGAACCGCCATGCCGTCTCCGATACCCGCCCCGCCCTCATCGGGCGCCGCGACGGCCACATCGACGACCTCGTCCATCTGGCCCTCGTAGATGCTCCGGATGACCGCGGGCGTCGCCTCGCCCGGCGTACCCTCGAACACCTTGCGCCCGGCGCGCAGGCCGATGATGCGGTCCGAGAACTCGAGCGCGAAGTCGACCTGGTGCAGGTTCACGATGCAGGTGATGCCGCGCTGGCGCGTCAGGCGCTGCAGCGTCTCCATGACCATGCGGGAGCTCTTGGGGTCGAGGCTCGCGATGGGCTCGTCGCACAGCATGATCTTGGGATCCTGCATGAGCGAGCGGGCGATGCCCACGCGCTGCTTCTGACCGCCGGAGAGCTGGTCTGCGCGGCGGTAGGCGAACTCGCCCAGCCCGACCTCGTCGAGCAGCTCGAAGGCGCGCAGCTTCTCCTCCTCGGTGTACAGGCCGAGGCTGCCCGCGAGCGCGTTCTTGTACCCCAGGCGCCCGTGGAGGACGTTCTGGATGGCCGTCAGGCGGTAGACCAGGTTGTAGTTCTGGAAGATCATGGCGATCTCGCGGTGCACCTCGCGCAGGGAGCCCGACTTCAGATGCGTGATGTCGCGCCCGTCGAAGGTGATCGCGCCCTCGGTCGGCTCGATCAGACGGTTGATGCTGCGCAGCAGCGTCGACTTGCCGGCGCCCGAGGGCCCGATGATCGTGATGAACTCACCGGGGTCGGCCGTGAAGTTCACGCCGGACAGCGCAGCCGCCGTCCCGGCGCTCGCACCGCGACGGCGCGCCTCGTAGCTCTTGCCGAGGTCGTCGATGATCAGCAGATGATTCGATGTGCTCATGCCTCTCCGTCTCTTTTGCTCAGATACCTGCAGGCCTGCATGGGAGCACGCGGGCACCGCCTCTGGGCACCGCGTCGAAGTGCATATCGGGGACGAGCGCGTATCGGGGACGCACCTATTGCATGCACTTCCGGGGAAGACGGGTTGAAACGAACCCGTCCCCAACCAACCCAATTACGCCAGCTCGCGGATGGGGTCGTACCACTCGTCGTCGACGGCGATGAAGCCGGCGGTGTCGCCGCGGCTCCAGATGGCGCCCGTGCCCTCGGCGTCCTCGGGCGCGAAGAGCTGCTCGTTGTCGGCGACCTCGGTGGAGGTCATGCCCTCGAGGATCCTGTCCTTGATGTCCTCGGGCAGCACGTCGGCGTTGTAGACGATCGGGCCGTTCAGGACCGGGGTGGACTGGATGATGCCGAACTCCTTGCCCTGGACGCGGTCGAAGGGCTGGGCGGCGCCGTCGGCCACGCCGTACACGGAGCCGGGCTGGTTCACGGCGTCGCGCTCGCCCTCGGGAACCTGCAGGTACATGTCGACGTCGATGTCGTCGAAGGCGGCGACGTCGGCATCGCCCTGCAGCAGGTTCACGCAGGAGCCGGGGTGGGAGTTGCCGAACAGGACCTGGGAGAAGAACCCGGGCTGAGCCAGCTCGTCGGTGGAGGCCACCTCATCGGGGAACTCGGTCATGATGGCGTTGCAGGGAACCTTGAAGCCGGAGGTCGAGGTCTGGGAGACGAAGCTCATGCGCTTGCCCTTGATGTTCTTGATCGAGTAGCCGGTAGAGCTCTCGGCATCCTCGTACTCGGACATCTGGTCGGCGGGCACGGCGATGCGGCTGTAGTACTTGGCGCCGTCGAGCGTGCCCTCGGTGTCGGAGGTGGTGAACAGGGCGTGGACGTTCCCGCTCTTCTCCTGGGCCTGGATGTAGCCCTCGGCGCCGAGGTTGGCCATCTGGGCCTTGCCGGAGGCGATGGCCTCGATGGCGACGTTGTAGTCGGTGGTGGTCATGAGCTCGACCTCGATGCCGGCGTACTCGGACAGCACGCGGCCGAACTCCTCGCGGCCCGCGTCGAACTCGGCGGCGGACTCGTTGGGAAGCCACACCATCGTGATCTTCTCGAGGCTGTCGCTGGAGGCGGAACCGGAGTCGCCGCCGGTCGCGGCGCCGCCCTTGTCGGCATCGCCGCCGCAGCCGGCGAGGCCCAGGCCGGCGGTCACGGCGCCGATGCCGAACAGGCCGAGGAACGAGCGGCGGGACAGCTGGGAATCGATGATCTTGGACGCGTTCGTCTCCTTCCGGATGCCGGGCGATGCCGGCGCACTGTCAAGGGAGGGGATGGTATTCCCCCTGCTCACGGCCACAGGACGGCGGCCGTGCACCGGAGACGATAGTATGCGGTCGCAAGGGCGCGGGCCCCATCGGCGACGTTTCAATGCACGATGCTGACCCGCCTTTACGGATGCGGGGCGCGATTCCTTACCGGGTCGTCACACGGTAAGGAATCGACGTCCGCCGCAGCGGGTTTCGTCAAGAATCGAGGCGCATCCGCGCGCTCATGTAAGCATTTCGGTATACCGGTCCATGGACGGTGTGTGAACCATCCCATAGAAGGCGGCCGCGCGGGGCCCGGCTTCGCGCTACTCCTCGGACGCGCGCCGCTCCGCCGTGAGGCGCTTGGCCTTCGTCCGGGCGAACACGAACAGGACGAAGCTCACGACGAACAGCGCGTAGGAGGCATAGCGCGGCACGCTCTGGATATCCGCCGCGCCCAGCATCGAGAGCACGCATGAGACCACGTACAGCACGAGGCCGACCGCCAGCACGGCGGTCATGGCCTTGCCGGACGGCAGCTCGAAGAGGATGTCGTTGTCCACGCTGCGGCGCTTCGCGGGCTCGGAGCGGTACTCCCGGATGCGCTTCACGCGGTCCGTCTCCCCCGTCCCCTGCTCCGCGGCGCGGCGGTCCGCCTCCAGCAGGTCCGCCTTGGTGACCTTCTGCTTCTTCTGCCTGCCCTTGCGCTTCTTGCCCATCGTGCACCCTCGCGTCCGCTGCCGGTCCGATCCATGTAACACCCTATTGTGCCACAGCGGGCCGGCCCGAAGGGTTCTTCCGGTGCCCTCCTCGGCGGCCCGCGCCGATGCAACCCCGCCCCGGGCGCGCAGCGGCTAGAGCATCTCCCCGGCAAGCTCGACGAAGGCGCGCAACGGGCCCGCCATCGGCTTGCCCTCGTGCACGAACAGCTACTTCTGCAGGCGGATGGGCTCGATGTCCGAATCCGGCTCCACGAGCGCGCCGCGCCGGCAGGCATCCGCCACCGCGAAGCGCGGCAGGAACGCCACGCCCGGTGGGCCGAGGACGAATGCCGCCGGAACCCCGATATCACAATCGTCTCGCCCGCCCAGATGGCCATGGTGAACTTCCGCTACGCGCCCGCCGGGTGCCCGGACGCCGCGAGCCTCAGCCCAGCAGCCCCTGCGCGTTCACCCAGGCGGCGGTGAGGATGTCCTCTACGCGCTCCCCGGTGCGCTCGGCGCGGTCCGCCGCGAGGACGGCTGCCGTCTGGCAGATCATCGCCGGCTCGCACTCGAGCCCGCGGATGGGCTCGGGCGCCATATAGGGGCAGTCCGTCTCGAACAGGATCCGGTCGAGCGGGCAGGCGGCGAAGGCCTCGCGCACCTCCCCATTGCGCGAGAAGGTCGCCGCGCCGCCGAAGGCGATATGGCAGCCGAGGTCGGTGAAGCGCAGCGCCGTGGCCGCGTCCTCGCCGAAGCAGTGGAGCACGCAGCCCGCCTCGGGCACGCCGACCTCCTCCAGCACCCGATACGCGTCCGCATGCGACGCGCGCCCCTCGTCCGCGTCCTCATGGCGCAGGTGGAGCTCGACGGGCAGGTTCCGCGCGCAGGCGAGCTCGAGCTGGCGCGCGAACGCGCTGATCTGCACGTCGTGCGGGGCGGCCTCGATGTCGTCGTCGGCGTCGAAATGGTAGTCGAGCCCGATCTCGCCGACGCCCGCGCACAGCGGGTCGTCGAGCGCCTCGGCGACGCGCGCGTGCACGGCGTCGTCGTAGCGGGGCGCCCCGTACGGATGCACGCCCGCGAGATAGCGGATATGGTCGAACAGCTGCGGCGCGGCCGAGCCCCCGTCGATCGCGCCCTCGGCGACGCCGCGCTCGAACAGGTCCCGCGCCTCGGCCACCCAGGCCTCGAGCACGTCGTGGAACGCCGGTGCCGTCGCGGCGCAGCGCGCGTCGGCAAGGGGGTCCCAGATCGTCGTGAGCTGCGCCACACCCGCCGCCGCGGCGCGCGCGAGCGCCGAGACCGGGTCGACCCTCCAGAAGCTCATGAGATGCGCATGGGTGTCGGCGACGGGGGCGGGCAGCGCGGGGGGCTCGAAGAGCCTGCCCTTCTTCATCCACGCGAGGCTCAACCGCAGCGAGGTCGAGGGGACGTCGCCGCCCGCCTCCCGCACCTGCGCGATCTGACCCGACTGGCCGTGCCGTCTGCTCATGGGGATTCTCCTCGCCTCTTCATGCGCGCCGGGGCGCCGCGCCCCGTCCCGCGCGCCCCTACTCGTCCAGAGCGGCGGTCAGCCGCACGAAATCCTCGACGGAGAGCGTCTCGGCGCGCGCCGTCGGCGCGATACCGCAGGCACCGAACGCCGCGTCGAGCGCGCCCTTGTCGAAGCCGGACGACGACATGGAGTTCCGGATCGTCTTGCGGCGCTGGGCGAACGCCGCGTCGATCACGGCGGAGACGGAGACTGCGGGGTCGGCGCCCGGAACCTGCGCCAGCGCCTCCCCGCGCGCGGGGTCGCGCTCGAGCCGCACCACGGCTGAGTCCACGTGCGGCGCCGGCATGAAGCAGCGCGGCGGGACCTCGAAGCGGCCCGTCACCCGCGCGAGCAGCGCGAGCTTCGCGGTGTAGCCGCCGTACGCCTTGGTCCCGGGGTGCGCCGCGATGCGGTCGGCGACCTCCTTCTGCACCATCACCACGGCGCGCTCGAGCGCGGGCATCGTCTGGAAGAACTGCAGGATGATCGTGGCGGCCACGTTGTAGGGGAGGTTCGCCGCGAGCACGGTCGGCTCCCCGTCCGTCACCTCGGCGATGCGCGCGGGGTCGACCTTCAGCGCGTCGCCCATGATGTAGCGGAACCCCTCGTGCTCGAGCGCATGCGTGCGCAGGACCGGCTCGAGCTCCGGGTCGGCCTCGATGGAGGTCACGCGCGCGGCATCCTGCAGGAGCGCCAGCGTCAGCGTGCCGATGCCCGGCCCCACCTCGAGCACGCGCTCGGTGCCGTCGAGCGCGGCGAGGTCCATGATCTTCTCGATCACATGGTTGTCGACCAGGAAGTTCTGGCCGAGCCGGTGCTTGGTGGCGAGCCCGTAGGTCTCGAGCAGGGCGCGCGTCGCGCCCGGGTTAGCCAGCGGCGATGTCGTCATCGTGCTCCAATCGGACGGGCGCGCGGGCCCGCAGACGGATCGGGGAAACCGGGGGCGGGCGCCGAGAGGTCCCGGCCCCGCCCCCGTATTATCGCCCCGACCGCGCGCCGCGAGGGCCGCGGCGGCAAACCTCTGTGAGACCGCCAGATACGACCGCGTCGGACCGGTGAGCGCCCCGTGCGTACGCAGCGGACAGTTCGCGGCAGGAGCGCACAGCGGAACGACTCGTACCCGCCCCGTGCGCACGCGGCGGGCCAGCCGACACGGCAGGGCGACCGCCCCGCACGGGAGCGCCCGGGGCGCTCAGCGACAGGCCGGCGGTCACGACCGGTAAGCGCCCCTAGTTGACGAAGAGGTGCATGCGCTTGTCGAAGTACGCCTTGTTGACGAAGATCATGGCCACTGCGAAGAACAGCCCCGAGAAGGAAGCCGGGTTCATGAGAAGCGTGCCCATCATCAGGGATTGGATCACGATGTAGAGGAGCTGCACGCCGATGATGGCGCCCATCAGCACGTAGTAGTGCATCGGTCCGACGCGCCTGAACGCGGCGAGCTCCTGGCGCACCACGATGCACATCACCGCGAGCGCGCAGAACAGCACGGCGAAGACGGCGTTGAAGACGGTGAACAGCACCCATTCGCCGGGAACGTACCCGTACGCTGCGGCGAACGACGGGAAGAGGTCGCTGACGAAGGTGAACGCCCCCTGTGCGAGCTGGAACGTCGTCACCGCGAGCAGCAGCGCATTCAAGAAGAGCTGGACCCAGATCACGAACTTGTACCACTTCATGGGCGGCTCGGCCGCGACGGCCGGATACGGCGCCCCGGCGACGGGCTGCTGCGGGTAGGCGACGGGCGCCTGCTGGGCCGGCGCCTGCTGGGCCGGCGCCTGCGGGGCGAAGCCCTGCCCCGGAGCGGCCGCAGCGGGGGATGAGGGCGCCTGGGCGACGGGCTGCGCGGGCGCGGCGAATCCGGCATCCGGAGCCGGGGACGCGCCGGATGCGGGCGCGGAAGGCGCGGCGGAGGGGACATCGGGAGCGGCGAGCGCGGCGCCGCAGATCGGACAGAAGCGCGCGGTGTCGGCGACCTTCGCGCCGCAGGAGGAACAGAACATCGGGACTCCTTTCACCATGGCTCCCGGGGGCTGCGCCCGGGTCGCGGTACCGCCTTCCATGGTAGCCGCCCAAAACACGTCCGCTGTTGCGCAACAGCGGACGGGGCGGCCGCCGCGCGCCGGCTCCCGCGGAGCACGGCGAGGGCGACCGCCCCGAACGAGGCGCTATCGGATTCGATACCCGGTGTCCGTCCGGGCGCGGGGACGCTAGTCAACCAGACGCGGGAACAGGGCCTCGCCCTTCTCCACGGGCGCGCCGCCGGCCAGCCCGCCCCACACGCAGGCGGCGACCAGGTCGTCGCACCCCGCCTCATCGGCGCAGGAGATGCGGCGCAACGCCTCGGCGCTCGTGCTCGGCATGAACGGGGCGAGCAGGTGCGCGGAGATACGGATGGCCTCGAGCAGGTTGTAGATCACGAAGGCGAGCTCGTCGGCGCGCGTCGGGTCCTTGGCGAGCGCCCAGGGCTCGGAGTCCTCGATGTAGTGGTTCGCCGCATGGATGAGCTCCATGACCTGCGCCGCCGCCTCGCCGTACGCGAAGGAGCCCATCTTGTCGGCATAGCGCCCGGCAAGGCCGTCGGCCGCTTCCGCCAGCGGGTTCGGATACGCGGCGACGTCCGCGGGCTTGGCCGGGGCACAGCCGTCGAAGTACTTCGCGCTCATGTTGAGCGAGCGGGAGACGAGGTTGCCCCAGCTGTTCGCCAGGTCGGCGTTGTAGACCTGCTTCATGCGGCCGAAGGAGATGGCGCCGTCGGAGCCGGGGACCACGTCGGTCATGAAGTAATACCGGTAGCCCTCGACGCCCATGAGCTCGATCACCTCGCGTGGGGCGATGGCGTTGCCGCGGGACTTGCTCATCTTCTCGGCCTTGCCGGTCTCCTCGTTGCGCACGGTGAGGAAGCCGTGGGCGAAGACGTGCTCGGGCAGCGCCTCGCCGATGGCCATGAGCATGGCGGGCCAGATCACGCAGTGGAAGCGGATGATGTCCTTGCCCACGATATGGGTCTGCGCGGGCCAGCGGTAGGCGAAGTCCTCGCGGGCCTCGGGCGCATCGACGCCGTAGCCCACCGCGGTCATGTAGTTCAGCAGCGCGTCGAACCACACGTAGGTGACGTGCCCGTCATCGAAGGGCACCGGGATGCCCCAGTCGAAGGTGTTGCGCGACACGGAGAGGTCCTGCAGGCCGCCGGCGACGAAGGTGCGCACCTCGTTCATGCGGAAATCGGGCTGGACGAACTCCGGGTGCTCGTCGTAGAGCGCGAGCAGGCGGTCCTGGAACGCGGAGAGCTTGAAGAACCAGCTCTCCTCCTGGATACGCTCGAGCGGGCGGCCGCAATCCGGGCAGAGGTGCTCGCCCTTGGTGCCGCGCTCCTCGTCGGCCTTCTCCACCTGGGTCTCGGTGAAGTAGGTCTCGTCGGGCACGCAGTACCAGCCGTCATAGCTGCCCTTGTAGATGTAGCCCGCCTCGCGCATGCGCTCCCACAGGTACTGGACGGCGTGCTTCTGGCGCTCCTCGGTGGTGCGGATGAAGTCGTCGTTGGAGATCTCGAGCTCCTCCCACAGCTCATGGAACAGCGGGGCCTGGGAGTCGCACCACTCCTGCGGGGACAGGCCGTGCTTCTCCGCGGCCTCGGCCACCTTCTGGCCGTGCTCGTCCATGCCGGTGAGGAACTTGACGTCATAGCCCGTCGCGCGGCGGAAGCGCGCCTGGACGTCCGCCATGATCGTGGAGTAGGCGGTGCCCAGATGCGGCGCGGCGTTCACGTAGTAGATGGGCGTGGTGATGTAGTAGGACGGCTTGGTGTGCTCCATGGAGGCAGTCCCCTTCGTGCTCGATGCGGTCAAACAGGCTGGATATGCAGTCAATCCGCCATTCTAGCGCATGCGGGGTGCGTCGACCATACGCAACGGCGGGCAGACGGCGCCCCGAGCCCGTGAGACGCCCCCTAGGCTTCCCCGTCCTGCTCCTGCGCCTCGAGCACCAGGGCGTACACCTCGCGCTTGCGGCGGGAGTACTTCTGGGCGAGGCGCTTCGCCAGGGCGCCCGCGGACTCCCCCTCTGCCAGGCCGCAGGCGATGTCGCGCTCGAGCGCCGCGGCCGCATCCTCGGCGGAGGGGGCGGCGAAGGCCGCGCCCGGCAGCTCGCCGGGCGCCGGGGGCGCGACCACGACCACCATCTCGCCGCGCATCTCGCCGCGCTCGCGCACGCGCTCGAGCAGCGCGGGGGCGGCGTCGCGGAGGACCTCCTCGTGGAGCTTGGTCAGCTCGCGGCACAGAGCCGCCTCCCGTGCGGGGAACACCCGGGCGATGGCCTCGAGCGTCGCCTCCACGCGGTGCGGGGACTCGTAGAACAGCAGCGCACCGGGGACTCCGGCGAGCTCGCGCAGGCGCCGCTCGCGCTCCCCGGGGCGACGCGGCAGGAAGCCCTCGAAGAAGAAGTGCTCGCACGGGATGCCGCTGGCGACCAGGGCGGTCACGCAGGCGGAAGGACCGGGGACCACCTCGACGTCGACCCCCGCGGAGCGCGCCGCGTCGACGAGCACCTGGCCGGGGTCGGAGACGCCCGGCATCCCCGCATCGGAGGCGAAGGCGAGCGTCTCGCCCGCCAGCAGGCGGTCCACGAGCTGCGGGGCCCGCGCCGCCATGACGTTCTCGTCGCAGCGGACGAGCGGGCGCGAGATCTCGAGGTGCGCGAGCAGCTTCGTGGTGACGCGCGTGTCCTCGCAGCAGACCGCATCCGCCGCGCGGAAGGCCTGCGCCGCGCGCGGCGTGATATCGCCTAGGTTCCCGATCGGCGTGCCCACGACGTACAGGCGGCCGGCGCCCTCCCGTCTCTCCATGGCTAGTCGATCATCGCGCGCTCGAGCGGGGCCAGCGCGACCCGCGCGTCCCACGAGGGGATGCGCTTCTCCGTCTTCCAGGTCTGGAAGAACCAGCCGGCCGCCTCGGCGAAGCTCGCCAGCTCGCTCGAGATGAACACGCGCTCGTAGGCGGCGCGGCCCTCGGGGGTCACGCTCGAGCTCGACAGCACCGCGGCGGCGGACCACTCGCCCACCAGCACCGGGAACCCGCAGGAGCGGGCCGTGCGGATGAGGCGCCGGTTGCGGGTGACGGCCTGGGAGATGCCCTGGGGCGAGGTGATGTCCACCGCGGTGTCGTCGCGGTAGTGGTACAGGTGGACGTCCATGCACACGTTGCGGTACTTGGAGCCGCTCATGAAGCGCTTCCACATCTCGGGATGGCCGGAGGCGGAGAACACCACGAGCTTGTCGTCGCCCATGCGCGCCCGCACGAGCTCGTAGGCGTCGCGGTAGTAGTTGCGCAGGTAGTGGCTGGGGATGCCCTCGGTCATGTTGAACAGGCCGCGCCGCACGCTCATCACCGGCGAGTCAAGAAGCTCGATGCCCAGCAGCGCGTCGTGGGAGCCGTAGCGCTCGGCCAGGTTGTCGAGGACGTTCAGCGCGACATGGCGGCCGTTGCTCGTGGAATGCCAGTCCGCGGCGGTCTCCGGGGTCGTGGCGCCCTCGTTCGAGTCCCCCTGGCCGCCCGGGACGGTCGCCAGGTCGAGCAGGACGCGCATGTCGTATTTCGCCGCCCACTCCATCGCGCGGTCGACGTAGTCGATCGCGGGGATGTGCGCGAGGGAGTCGCCCTGTGAGCCGAAGACGTGCCAGGGCACGGGCAGGCGCACGGCGTTGAAGCCGATGGCCGCCATGCGGTTGAAGTCGAACTCGCTGACGAAGGTCTCGTAGTGGCGGCGCAGGCGCTCGCTGTACTCAGCCGAGCCCAGGACCTGCTGCAGCTCCGTCTCGTTCGTCGCGCCGGTGGCGGCGAACAGCGAGGGCGTGACCCAAGGCTCCAAGATGAACCAGCCGGACAGGTTGACGCCGCGGATCCTCTCCTTCAGACCTGACATGGGTGGTACCTCCCCTGTAGCGCCGCGCCGGGCAGCCGCCTCGCGACATGATCCCGGCGGATACGAAAAAAGCGCCCGACGTGCTCACGACGGACGCTTTCAACATCAAATGGTGGCCAGAAAGGGATTCGAACCCCTGACACGAGGATTTTCAGTCCTCTGCTCTACCAACTGAGCTATCTGGCCGTTCCTGTCGCGAACGACAGCTCGTACAGTTTAACAAATCACCCCTTCGGGTCAAGGGGAATCTTGAAAGAATTTTCGCGCGCTCCCGGACGGCCCGCGGGCGACGGCGGGCGGGGCCGCTGTCCGTGAGGACGGGAACGGCATCACACGAGGCGTATCACCTCATCGGGCAGCTCCACGCAGGCCACCAGCGTGCCGCCGATGCCCTCGGCGTATCTTCGGAGCGTGTCGATGCGCGCCGAGCCGATGTCCCCGTGTTCGAGCTGGGATATCCGCTTCTGGCTCACGCCCATGCGGGACGCGACGTCGCGCTGCGTGAGGTCGCAGCGCTTCCGCGCCTGCGCAAGCGTGTGCGCGCGCACCTTCTCTTCGGTCGCCTGACGCGCGCGCTCGACCTCGGCCTCCGAGACCCCGCGCTCCCGAAGATACTCATGGATATCCATCGGCACCACCCATCCGTTCGATATGGCACCGGTACCGCCTCTCGGCGATCGGGATATTCCTCCGGTACCATCCGCCCCACTTCCGTCTCGACGTGCCGTCCGCCTTGTCGCCCGCCACGAGCAGAACCGCCCTGCGGTCGGGATCGAACGCGAACAGGATCCGGACCCGCCTACCCGGAGGAGAGACGGGACGCAGCTCCTTGAGGTTGTGGACCCGCGACCCGTGGATCCTGTCCACCAGCGGCCTCCCCAACGTCGGCCCCTCGCGTTCGAGGCTTTCGATTGCGGCAGCGACGCCCGCGACGGTCCTGTCATCCTGCGCGTCAAGCCAGGTAACGATATGGTCGATGAGAACTCGGTATCCCATATCTCCTCAAATCCATACCGTATATATTCTATAGTACTCTATATACGGTATATCTCAATAGGGGAAATCATCTTGATACACCCAGCCTCCAGCGAGGCCGGTGCGTCCTATCGGCACCTTTTGCTCGCCGCGTGCCGCTCTTCCCGGACGGCCCGCGGGCGACGGCGGGCGGGGCCGTCAGAATCCGTGCTCCGCCCCCACCGCCCCGTTCGTCGACGGAAGCTCGGTACCGCCTCGAGACCCGCGACCGTGCTACGCGGCTTCCCCGCGCGACGGAGTGGCCCGCTCGAGCACCGCGGCGGCCCCGGGGCAGCGCACGGACCGCCACGGACCGACCCCCTCCACGAGGCGGAGCACCCTCCCCTCCCGGTCGACGAACGCGATGTCGAGGGGATAGCGCATGAAGCAGGTGTGCACCGATGCGCAGCGGGGGAAGGCCATGACGAGGGGTTCTCCCTCCACCGTCTGGGGACGGCGCACCGTCATGCCGAGCAGCCGGTCGAGAAACCGCTCGGCGACGTGCAGGCGGGCGGGCCGCCAACCCAGGGCGCAGAGGGCGCGCTGGAGTCCCACGCCGCCGATGGAGGACGGGCGCACCTCACATCACCGCCCCGGGCCGCCACGGATCGACCGTCACCGACCGCTCATGGGACAGAAGCGCCGGCGCCCCGAGGTCGGCCCCCGCGATCGAGAGGCCGCTCGGCCAGGGCGCGTAGCGCATCGTGCACCGATAGGTGCGCAGCCCCCCGACGAGCGAGAGCATCGACCCGTCGGCGGCCGCGTCCTCGCACGTCACCTCGATCTCGAGGTCGTAGCCCTCCATCGCATCGCCCAGATGGGACTCCACGGCATCGACCGCAGCCATGCCGCCGTCTCCCTCGGGGCTCACCCCGTGGGCGAGCACGATATCGGGCGCCACGCGGTCGAACCGCGCGACCGCGGACGCGAAGGACATCGTGTTGAACACGATGAGCGCCAAGACGATGAGCACGGGCGCCGTCACGGCCATCTCGACGGTCGCCTGCGCCGCATCCCCGCCCAGAACCCGCGCGCAGGCAGTAAACCCGAAGGCGCCCGACCCCGGGGCCCGGCGAAGGCGAGGCGGGCGTGCCGCCACGCGAGGACCCGATGCGCCCGCGCGCCCGCCGGGCGTCCCGAACCCGGTCACGACCCCGCCCCCGCGACATCGCGCAGCCTGATCGTGAGCGGGATGGAGCCTCCGCCGGGCAGGGGGATCTCGGCGATGGTGAACTCCATCGACGCTAGGTACTCCCCCACCTGGTACCCGACCGCCTGGAAGATCGCCTCGGGATCGGTCGTCCCGAGCGGCAGCGCGCGCAGCATCCCCTGCACGTCCGCGAGCCCCGCCATGCCCGAGCGCTCGATGACCTGCGCGGAATCGGTGAGCACCGGCTTCTTGAGGCTCAGGTCCACCGGTTCCAGCCCGAGGGCGCCGATCAGGTCCGCCAGCCGGTCGGAGAGCCAACGGGCGATCGGGCCGGCGCCCATGGCCTCGACGTCTCCCACGAGCCCGTCCATGGCCTGCTCCAAGCCGGCACCGAGGTCCCCGTATGAGACGAGCAGGGACCCCCAGAGATCCATGACGCCGCCCACGAGACCCACGACGCCGTCCTCCCCCGCGCGCTCCTCGAGGCTTGAGAAGAACGACGAGAGCACGTTGTTCTCGCGCGTCGCCGCATCGGGCGCGAGCGCCGCCGCGGACACCGCGCCGCGACGGCCGAGCTCGGCGGCATCGTTGAACGCGGTGTCGAGCTCCTCGGGCGAGGAGGCCTCGCCCGACACCGCGAGCGCCACGCAGCCGAAGCGCCCGGGCGGCGCGATGCGCGGGCGCTTGGAGGCGAGGACCTCCAGCGCCTCGCCGAAGGCGTCGCCGGCCGATCCCGCCTCCTCTCGCGCTCGCTCCTCGAGCTCCAGCTCCCGGTTGCGGCACCCCGCGTAGTCCTCGAGCGCGAGGGTGAACTCGCGCAGGTGGTATTCGAACCCGTTGTCGATCGAGGTCGACGCGGCGGGAGCCTTCCCCACGTCTCCCACATCGAACCGGCATGTGGGGCACTGTCGGGCGCCTCCCCCCTCCAGGGCGGAGAGCGGCAGGGACGCCGCCGCGCCGCCGGTGGCCCCCGGGCAGTCCGCCCCGTAATGCAGGGTCAGGCCCTCCGGCTCCATGGACGCGGGCCACACCGCCTCGGTGAACAGCTCCGTCCGCCGCACCTCCTCCGTGTTCCGCGGCAGAAGGGGCACCGTCGACTCGAACCTGCCCCCGCTCTCCCCGACCTCGGCGCGCTCCATCTGCTCGCAGGCGAACCGGTAGAAGGCCAGGCGCGCCGCGGAGTCCGCGCGCTCCTCGACGGAGCCGTCCTCGGGCCGCTCGTGGTCGCGCCGCCAGCGGTAGTATGCGCGGGCGCGCTCGAGCGCCACCGCCGGCTCCCAGGTGATGCTGGACGCGTAGTCGGGGTTCTGCGCCGCGGGGAGCCCCGTGAGGCTCGCCGCCCGCTCCTGCATGCTCCTCCCTGCGCGGCCGCAGTCCGCGATCCACGCACGCTCCTTCGCGGCAGCCGTCTCCTCCGATGCGCGGGCGAGCTCCGACGCCGCCGCCTCCAGATCCGAGGAGGCCTCCTCGAGCCCCGACGTGTCGACGCCGGCGCCCTCGAGGGCGGGGAACTCGGACGCGGAATCGCGCGGGACCGCCAGCGCGATCCCCGTGTACGAGAGCTCCTCGGTGGATTGGCCCGCGCACAGGCGCGCGGCGTTCGCGCCGACGAGATAGGGCAGCGACCCCTCGAGCGCCTTCAGCCCCTTCGAGGCGGAGGCGGCGAACCTGTTGCGCGCATCCAGGATGCGCATCCCCGCATCGACCGCCTCGGCCCCCGCGGCGCTCGCCGGGGGCACGAGCAGCCCCACGAGCCCCACGCCGGTCGTCACGAGCCCCGCGAAGCCGAGGCTCGCCACGCTCGCATCCACCACGGTCGCAGCGGTCGAGTAGGACGCCACCACGTTGGCGCCCGCGAGGGCGGCCGCGTCCGCGCTCACCTGGACGTCGCCCGCCCGCGACATGCTCCACACCGCCGTCACCGACGAGAACAGCAGCGCGAGCACCACCAGGATCGTCACGGCCGCGGCGAGCGTCGTGTACGCCCCGTCCTCGATGAACAGGTCGATCCCGCACCGCGGGACGCGCTCACCCCCACATGGCGACCCACTCCCCGTAGTCGCCCTCGAGCCAGCCCGGTCTCCCCTCATAGCTCACGGTCACCTCCAACAGCACGTCCCCGCTTGCATTCGTCTCCCCGAGCGCGGAGGCGAACGCCCCGATCACGGGCAGCGGACGCACCGCCCCCGAGATCGTGACCTCGACCCCGCGCGGCGCCCCCGCGCCCCCATCGCCCGCACCCGCCCGCACGACCTCCACCTCCCATGAGAGCGGTCCGCCCGCGTGGAAGATCGAGACGTCGGGCACGGCGGCGAGGCGGCGCAGCGCGAACGCCCGCATGGCGTCGGCGTCCGCGGAGGTCACCGCCAGCCGAGCGGTCTCGGCCGCGGCGGACTCCATGATGCTGCGCGTGTAGAGCACGCACACCGGCTGGAGCGCCAGCAGGATGAGCGTGAGGAAGGTCGGCAGCAGGAACGCGGCCTCGACCGTCGCCTGCGCCATCTCGTCGCCCAGCCCCTCAATACAGCGCGATATCGAGCGGCCCCGTCCCTGCCAGCGCATGGGACGCCGCCTGCTCGATGAGCCGCGCGAGCGTCCCGTCCTCGCCGGCGCGCCACAGCGCCGCGAGCGCGACGGCGACCGCCGCGAGCGCGGCGACCGTGAGGGCGTACTCGAGCGATGCCTGCGCCGCATCCTCCCGCACGGATGCCCGCAGGCGCCCCATCGGTCCCGCAGACCCATCCCGTCCCCCCGATCTCACAGGTCCTCCCTTGCCAGGCGCGCCACCCGGACCTCCGTCCGCTCGGCCGCCTCCGTCGTCGACACGTGCACCACGTCCACCCAGCCCCGGGAGTCGCGCACCACGGCACCCCACACGTTCCCCTTGAGGTCCAGGTACCCGCTCACCGCGAGCGAGGCGGTGGGGACCGCGCGGTAGGCGCTCAGGACCTCCGAGGCGGGGCCGGGCAGGTCGCCCGGCACCTCCCATGCCACGGCGGCGGGCCCGCCCCCGTCCCGCGCACCCCGCTCCAGGTCGGCGAGGAAGCGCTCGGACGAGGACGGGGCGGCTGGGGCGAGGACGGACGGCGCACCCTGCTCCGGGACGGCGCCGCCCCCGCCGCCGGCGCCCCCATCCGCCTCGGGACGGGGCGTCAGCACCCACGCCGCCGCGGCGACGAGCACGCACAGCGCCGCCAGCGCGAGCATCCCCCGCCCGCGCCCCCTCACAGGCTGTTGATCCCCGAGGCGATCGCGTCCCACAGCTCGCCCACCTTGTCGCGGAATGCGATGATCGCCAGGATCGCGATCACCACGAGCACGCCGACCAGGATCGCGTACTCGGTCGTCCCCTGCGCGCGCTCCTCGCGCAGCAGCCGCCCCGCAGCGCGCAACCCGTCCCTCATACGAACCGCCGAACCCATCTGTACCTCCTTAGATCATGCCGCCGGCCGCGAGCAGCGGGCCGACGATCGACAACAGCAGCGCGGGCAGGATGAGCGTGCCCGTCGGGATGAGCATCTTGACCGGCGCCTGCTCGATCCTGCGCTCGACGGCCGCCCGGTGCGCGGCGCGCATCTCGCGCGCCTGGCGCGCGAGGGTGTCGGCCAGCGGCGCGCCCAGCTCGTGCGCCTGCGCCACCGCGGCGGAGAAGGACTCCAGCTGCCGCACGCCGGTCTCCCGCGCCACCGCCGACAGGCCCTCCTCCCGCGTCTCCATCCCCATCTGCCAGCTCAGACGGGCCCGGGCCATGCTCGACGCCAGCGGGCCGGGCGCCTGCTCGCAGTACATCCCGAGCGACGCGTCGAACGAGAGGCCCGCCGAGAGCCCCAGGCGCACCACATCCACCATCTCGGCGACCTCGCCCAACCCGACGCGGCGGCCGCCCGGCGCGCCGGGGCGGGCTCCGCACCGCGACGGGCGAGCCGCGACCTCCCGCACCCGTGCCGCCGCGGCTCGCAGCCGACGGACGAGCCGTCCCGCATCGACGCCCGGCGCGAACCACGCGAGCAGCGCGACCGACGCCCCGATGGAACCGATCAGCATCCGGTCGTTCACGGCATCCACCTCCTCAGAGCTCCACATCCATGATCTTGCGGATCGACCCCCATGCCACGGCGTTGAGCGCGAGCGCGACCGCCACCGAACCCGCCCCCGCGGGCGTCGCGAGCCCGGAGCGGAAATCCGGCGAGAGAAGGGACAGCAGCGCCGTCATCGCCATGGGCATGCAGGCCACCATCCGCGCCGACATGCGCGCCTGGGACGTCTTCACATCGAGTCTCCGGCGGAGCTCGATGCGCTCGCCCACGGAGCGCGAGGCCTCGGCGAGCAGCTCCCCCAACGGGGCGCCGGTGCGCTGCGAGACCTTCAGGGCGAGCACGACCAGGTCGAGTCCCGGTGCGCGCAGGCGTCCCAGCATCGCGTCGAGGGCCTCCACGGCCGGCACGCCGCAGTCCACCGCGAACGACACGCGCATGAACTCCGTGCGCACCGGCTCCTCGGCATGGCTCCCCACGTAGCGCATCGCCTGCGGCAGCGAGTACCCCGACCCGAGCGAGACGGCGAGCGCCCCGAAGGCCTCGGGCATCGCCTCCTCGAGCCTCGCGCGCTCGCGGCGCCGCCGGGCAGCCCCGGCCGCAGCGACCCCCGCCGCGGGGAGCGCGAACCCGATCGGCGCGGCGGCGACCGAGCCCGAGACCGCGCAGGCCGCCGCAGCCGAGC
>NZ_JAQECM010000110.1:0-676 GCF_027669965.1 Candidatus Collinsella stercoripullorum
CAAAGTGCGCAAGAAATTGTACGTTACCCTGTCGTCGGGGAAGGTCTCGACGATGCGGCTCCGGCGGCGGATCTCCCGGTTGAACCTCTCGATGGCGTTGTTCGCGCGGATCCTCCTCCAGTGCTCGCGGGGGAGGCGCGTGTAGGTCAGGGTCTCGGCGTGCCCGTCGCGCACGACCTTGGCGGCCTCCTTCAGTTTCATGGACTCCAGCTCGCCGGCCACAGTAATCGTCTTGGCCTCCGACGCCTCGCGCGACTCCATGGCGTGGATGGCCTTGAGCATGGCGGCGACCCGCGGCCTCCTCGACTTCGGGACCCTGGCGAAGACGTTGCGGTAGAAGTGGACCGTACAGCGCTGGTAGGCCGCCTCAGGGAAGACCTCGGCGATCGACCCGACCATCCCGGCGGCCTTGTCGCCGGTGAACATTCTCACGCCGCGCAGGCCGCGCGAATTGAGCCACGAGAGGAGTCCCCGCCAGCACTCCGAGGACTCCGTGAAACCCTCGGCCGCACCGATGACCTCTCGGTACCCGTCGTCGTCGGCGCCTATGGCCACCATCACGGCCACGTTCTCGTAGCTGCCGCCCCAGCCGCATTTGAGGTATATCCCGTCGACGTAGACGTAGGGGTAGTCCCTCGCGAGCGGGGGGTGAGTATTTGCCCCGCTGAGCACCACA
>NZ_JAQECM010000111.1:0-265 GCF_027669965.1 Candidatus Collinsella stercoripullorum
CGCCGCGCCCGGATGCCGGACCGCGCCGTCGCCGCTGGGCCGGTGGCGCGCGGCCGCGCGGGGCCTCCCGGTCGGTCGGGCAGTCGTCTGCGAGGGGAGCGCCATGGCGGTACGGATCGTGACAACGGGGGCGGGCAGCGCCCTCGACCGCGGCGAGGTCGACCTCGTCGCGGGCCTCGTGGAGCGCTACGGCCGCTGCACGCTGCTGGTCGACGCCCCCGCCGCGCGGGACCTGTCCCGCCGCCGCCTCGCGGACGCGGGCTGC
>NZ_JAQECM010000111.1:275-610 GCF_027669965.1 Candidatus Collinsella stercoripullorum
GCCTGGGCGTCGACGCGCTGACGCCCGCCGCATGGATCGAGGGGCTGTGGGAGCTTTTGGGCGACGGGCGCCGCCTGTGCGGCGCGCTCGAGCGCCAGCTGCTCATGGCCGACGCCGTCGCGCGCGCGGGGGACTCGCTCGCGCCGCTGCGCGCCAACCCCGGCACCGTCCGCATGCTCGCCCGCATGGCGCGCGACCTGCTCCCGTACGCTACCCCTGCCGCCCTCTCCGGCGCCGACGACGCCACGGCCTCGGTGCTCGGGCTGCTCGCGTCCTACGGCCGCGCCCTGCTCGACCGCGGCATGGCGGAGCCCTGCGAGGCCGCCGACGCGCTC
>NZ_JAQECM010000012.1:0-43278 GCF_027669965.1 Candidatus Collinsella stercoripullorum
GACCGTCCGGCCCCGCGCGCTCGCCGCGGGCCCTTGTGCGCGTCGCGTGAGCGCGCGGACCTGCGCGAGCTTTCCCGTGCTCACGCAGGTCGCATCTGGTATCATGCTTAGGCTGTGCGCGACGCGGGCGTGGCGGAATTGGTAGACGCGCTGGATTTAGGTTCCAGTGGGCTTCCCGTGAAGGTTCGAGTCCTTTCGCCCGCACCACGCGCTCGCATCGGTCTAACACAGGGCCATCGGCACCCTACCCATGCCGAAGTAGGTAAGAGGAGGAACGTTGAACATCACTTCTGACGTGAAGGACGCCAAGCTCACCGCGACGGTCACCATCCCGGCCGCCGACGTCGACGCTGCCATCAAGAAGGCCTACCGCGACGCTGCCAAAAAGTATCGCTTCCCGGGCTTCCGCGCTGGTCACGCCCCGCGTCCCGTCATCGACAACATGCTCGGCGCCGGCGCCGTGCTCGCGCAGGCCACCAACGACCTCATCGGCGAGGCCGAGCCGAAGGTCATCAACGAGCTCGACATCGTCCCGGTGAAGGCCGGCGAGTACGGGGAGCTCGAGAACCCCGTCGCCGACCACGAGGACTTCGTCTACACCATCGAGTTCCAGCTCCGCCCGAGCTGCGAGCTCACCTCCTACGACCCGGTGGAGATCGAGATGCCCCCCGCGGAGGTCACCGAGGGCGAGATCGACGCCCAGGTCGAGATGCTGCTCGGCTACCACGCCTCCTTCGATGACGCCGACCGCCCCGTCGCCGAGGGCGACTACGTCACGGTCGACATCGAGAACGTCAAGAACGCCGAGGCGCTCGCCGGCGAGGGCCGCATGGTCGTGATCGGCTCTGGCAGCCTGCCCGCCGCCTTCGACGAGGGCGTCACCGGCATGGCCAAGGACGAGACCAAGGAGATCTCCTGGACCCCCGAGGTCGAGGGCGCCGAGGAGGCCGCCGTCAAGGTCACCGTCAAGGCTATCAAGGAGCGCACCCTGCCCGAGCTCACCGACGAGCTCGCCAAGGAGGCCTTCGGCTTCGACGACATCGCCGCCATGCGCGACGCCGTCAAGATCGAGCTCGACGCCGACAAGACCTCCAAGCTCCCCGGCATCAAGGAGAACCGCGCCGTCGCCAAGCTCGCCGAGCGCCTGGACCTCGAGAAGGTCGACGAGGACTACGAGCAGTCCGTCTTCTCCGAGCTCGGCCAGAACTTCCTGCAGAGCCTGGCCGGCCGCGGCATGAGCCTGGACACCTGGCTGCAGATGTCCAACATGTCCACCGAGGCCTTCCTGGCCGACCTGCACCGTCAGGCCGACGACGTCGCCCGCGAGTCCCTCGCCCTCGACGCGCTCGCCCGCAAGCTCGAGATCGAGGTCACCGACGAGGACGTGGACGCCGAGTTCGCCCGCGCCGGCGTCGAGGACCCCGAGGCCTCCAAGGCCGCCTTCGTCGCCGAGGGCCGCATCCCGGCCATCCGCGACTCCATCCGCCGCTCCAAGGCCTGCGACTGGCTGGTCGAGACCGCGGTCGTGACCGAGGTCGACGAGTACGCGAAGGCCGACGCCGAGTAGCGCGTATCCCGTCCCCGCGGGCGGGTATCATACCGGGAGACCGGATATCCCATGGTTACGGTGCATCGATTCCGCGCGTCGCGCGGCGTGCACCGTAACGCTATGTACGAACCGAAGAAGGGGGAACGCACATGTACCGTGTCGATTCCGCGCTCGTGCCCTATGTCATCGAGCAGACGCCCCGCGGCGAGCGCAGCTACGACATCTACTCCCGGCTGCTGAACGACCGCATCATCTTCCTCGGCGAGGAGATCAACTCCGTCACCGCGAACCTCGTGATCGCCCAGCTGCTCCATCTGGAGAGCCAGGATGCCGAGAAGGACATCTCGCTCTACATCAACTCGCCCGGCGGCGAGGTCTACTCGGGCCTCGCGATCCTGGACACCATGAACTACATCAAGCCGCAGGTCTCCACCATCTGCGTGGGCATGGCGGCCTCCATGGCCGCCGTCCTGCTCGCCAGCGGCGCCAAGGGCAAGCGCTTCTGCCTGCCCAACTCCATGGTCATGATCCATCAGCCGAGCGGCGGCGCCCAGGGCCAGCAGACCGAGATCGAGATCGCCGCGCGCGAGATCCGCGAGACCCGCCGCCGTCTGAACCAGATCCTGTCCGACGCGAGCGGCCAGCCGTTCGAGAAGGTCGAGGCCGACACCGAGCGCGACCACTACATGCGTGCCGAGGAGGCCCTGTCCTACGGCCTCATCGACCGCATCGTGACCTCCCGCGCCCAGGCCGCGCCCGGGAGCGCCGAGTGATGGCGGGCGATATGACGTCCGACCAGATGCCCTTCGGGCCCATCCACTGCTCGTTCTGCGGCAAGACGCAGGACCAGGTGCGCAAGCTCGTCAAGGGGCCGAGCAACATCTTCATCTGCGACGAGTGCGTCGCGGCCTGCTCGGAGATCCTCGAGGAGTCGCTCGCCCAGGACTTCCTCGCCGCGCAGCAGCAGATGCCGTTCCCTCCCGAGGGCATGATGTTCGCCAACCAGACCGCCGGGGAGCCCGAGCCCGAACCCGAGCCGGAGCACGATGACGCGCACGTCGCCACCGACCTCATCAAGCGCGTCCCCACCCCCCACGAGATCTACGACGAGCTGTCGTCCTACGTGATGGGCCAGGAGGACGCCAAGCGCGCCATGTCCGTCGCCGTCTACAACCACTACCGCCGCGTGCTCGAGCGCGAGGCGGCGGGCGACGCCCGGGACGATGCGGACGACGTCGAGCTCGCCAAGAGCAACATCCTCCTGCTGGGCCCCACCGGCACCGGCAAGACGCTGCTCGCGCAGACGCTCGCGCGCATCCTGGAGGTCCCCTTCGCCATCGCCGACGCCACGGCGCTCACCGAGGCGGGCTACGTGGGCGAGGACGTGGAGAACATCCTCTTGAAGCTCATCAACGCCGCGGACGGGGACGTCGCGCGCGCCCAGATCGGCATCATCTACGTCGACGAGATCGATAAGATCGCGCGCAAGGCGGAGAACCTCTCCATCACGCGCGACGTGTCGGGCGAGGGCGTCCAACAGGCGCTGCTCAAGATCCTCGAGGGGACCGTGGCGAGTGTGCCGCCCACCGGCGGCCGCAAGCACCCGCAGCAGGAGCTCATCCAGATCGACACCACCAACATCCTGTTCATCTGCGGCGGCGCCTTCGTCGGCCTGGACAAGATCATCTCCGACCGCGTGGGCAACAAGGGCGTGGGCTTCAACTCGGAGATCGCCGGCCCCACGAGCGCCGACGAGAACGACCTGCTGCACCAGGTGCTCCCGCAGGACCTCAACGCCTTCGGCATGATCCCCGAGTTCGTGGGCCGCACCCCGGTCATCACGCAGACGAACGCCCTGTCCGAGGACGACCTCGTGAGCATCCTGACCGAGCCCAAGAACGCCATCGTGCGGCAGTACCGCAAGATGTTCGAGATGGAGGGCTGCGAGCTCGAGTTCGAGGACGGCGCCCTGCACGAGATCGCCAAGCTCGCGCTCGCCCGGAAGACCGGTGCGCGCGGCCTGCGCGCCATCTGCGAGGACCTGCTGCAGCAGACGATGTTCGACCTGCCGAGCGAGCAGGGCGTCGAGCGCGTCGTCGTGACGGACGCGTGCGTGCGCGGCGAGGAGCAGCCGCGGCGCGTGTACGACGTCGACGTGGACTGACACGGTGCCCCGTTTCGGGGCGGGCATCTACGTCATCGCGATCAGGGGGCCGCTGCGCAAGCGCGCAGCGGCCCCTTCTCGAAGGCGGGAAAATAGGGACAGGCACTTTTTTCCCGCAGGCGCCGGTCCCCGTGGGAAAAAAGTGCCTGTCCCTATTTTCCCGCGGCGGACAGGTGCACGGTCGGTTAATCTTGCCTGCTCGCGCGGCGCGCGCATGCATTCGTGGTAACCTCATCTCTTGTGTATCGCAACAGAAAGGGAATTTCGCATGGAAGAGATGCCCAAGACATACGACCCCGCGGTCAACGAGCCCAAGATCCTCCAGAAGTGGCTCGACGGCGGCTACTACCGGCGCCGCCCGGGCGTGGGGGACTGCACCGTCACCATCCCGCCGCCCAACGTCACGGGTATGCTGCACATGGGCCATGCGCTCGACGACTCCATCCAGGACGCCATCGTGCGCCAGGCGCGCATGCGCGGCCGCTCCACCCGCTGGATCCTGGGCACCGACCACGCCGGCATCGCCACCCAGACCAAGGTCGACAAGAAGCTGAAGGAGGAGGGCAAAAACCGCCTCGAGATGGGCCGCGACGCCTTCATCGACGCCTGCTGGGACTGGACGCACGAGTACGGCGGCATCATCCAGAACCAGATCCGCCGCATGGGCTGCTCCGTCGACTTCGAGGGCGAGCGCTTCACCATGGACGCCGAGTACGCCGAGGCCGTGCGCCGCGTGTTCTGCGACTGGTACCACGACGGGCTCATCTACCGCGGCAAGCGCATCGTCAACTGGTGCCCCAGCTGCACCACGGCCATCTCGGACGACGAGGCCGAGTACCATGACGAGCACGGCCATCTGTGGCACCTGCGCTACCCGCTGACCGAGCCGGTGAACGGGCAGGACTACATCGTCGTCGCCACCACGCGCCCCGAGACCATGCTCGGCGACACGGGTGTGGCCGTCTCCCCGAAGGACCCCGAGAAGGCCGCCTTCGTGGGCAAGACCGTGCGCCTGCCCATCGTCGACCGCGAGATCCCCATCTTCGAGGACTGGCACGTCGACGCGGGCTTCGGCTCCGGTTTCGTGAAGGTCACGCCCGCCCACGACCCCAACGACTACGCCATGGGCGAGGCCCACGGCCTGCCCAAGATCAACATCTTCGACGAGCACGCGGTCGTCGTGGACGGCTACGGCGCGTTCTCCGGCATGACGCGCGACGAGTGCCGCGAGGCCGTCGTTGCGTGGTTCGAGGAGCACGGCCTGCTCGATCACATCGAGGAGCACGACCACTCCGTCATGCACTGCTACCGCTGCGACACCACGCTCGAGCCCTGGCTGTCCGAGCAGTGGTTCGTGGCAGTCGACAAGCTCAAGGGGCCGGCGATCGAGGCCGTGACCTCGGGCAAGGTGCGCTTCAACGCGGAGCGCTGGAAGCAGAGCTACCTCACCTGGATGGAGAACCTGAAGGACTGGTGCATCAGCCGCCAGCTGTGGTGGGGCCACCGCATCCCCGTGTTCTACTGCGAGGACTGCGGCTGGGAGGACGCCCTCATGGAGGACGTCGACGTGTGCCCGAAGTGCGGCGGCCACCATGTGCACCAGGACGATAACGTGCTCGACACCTGGTTCAGCTCGCAGCTGTGGACCTTCGCCACGCAGGGCTGGCCGCAGCACCCCGAGCAGCTCGAGGGCCATCACCCCACGACGGCGCTCGTCACCGCCCGCGACATCATCGCCCTGTGGGTGGCGCGCATGGTCATGAGCTCGCTGTACTTCCTGGACGAGGTGCCCTTCCGCGACGTCGTCATCTACCCGACGATCCTCGCCAAGGACGGCAGCCGCATGTCCAAGTCCAAGGGCAACGGCGTGGACCCCATGGACCTCATGGACATGTACGGCGCCGACGCCATGCGCTTCAACCTGCTCTCCCTGTTCACCAACAACCAGGACGTCAAGTTCGACGCGGACATCGACAAGAAGACGCATGAGTTCAAGGGCAGCCCGCGCACCGAGCAGGCCAAGTCGTTCGTGACCAAGATCTGGAACGCGAGCCGCTTCCTGCTCATGAACATGGAGGGCTACACGCCGGGCGAGCCGGTGGCCGAGACGCCGGCGGACGCCTGGATGTTCAGCCGCCTCGCCAAGACGGTCGCGTCGGTGACCGCGGGCATCGAGGGCTACACGTTCGGCGACGTCGCACGCGGCATCCAGAGCTTCTTCTGGAACGAGGTCTGCGACTGGTACGTCGAGGTGACCAAGAGCCGCCTGAAGGACGAGGGCGCCCGCCTGCAGGCGCAGCGCAACCTCATCTTCGTGCTCGATACGAGCCTGCGCCTCATGCACCCGCTCATGCCGTTCGTGACCGAGGCGATCTGGGACGTCATGCCCGCGAGCTGCCTTGATATGGACGGCGAGCGCGCTGAGGCCCTCATGGTCGCCGCATGGCCCGAGCCCGCTGACTTCGAGCGCTGGGTGGACGAGCCGGCCGAGCGCGCCTTCGAGCTCACCCGCGCCGTGGTGACCGACGTGCGCTCCACGCGCGCCCGCTACCGCATCAGCCCCAAGGAGCAGCTGAAAGTCGAGATCCGCACCCATAGCGAGGACGTGCACATCGCCTTCGTCGGCGAGGACGAGATGAGCGGCATGGGGCAGTTCATCCGCGATTTCGCGAATCTGAGCGTGCTGTCGGTGGCGAGGGGTTCCGAGCGCTACGAAGTGCCCAAGCCCGAGGGCTCCATCGCCCTGGCCGGCCCGGACTTCGACGCCTACGTTGTCGTGGGCGACCTGGTGGACTTCGCGGCCGAGCGCGCCCGCATCGAGAAGACCATCGCCAAGGACGAGAAGGAGCTGGCGGCCGCCAACAGGACCCTTGCCAACGAGGGCTTCGTGGCCAAGGCCGCGCCCGAGATCGTCGCCAAGAAGCGCGAGCGCGCCGCCGAGCTCGAGGCCGAGATCGCCGCGCTCAGGTCCCAGCTGGCGGACTTCGCATAGCCCCCAGCCGGGTGCGTCCGTCCCTCGGGGGATGGGCGCACCCGCCCCCCGAATGCGCCAAGGGGCCCGTCGCATCGCGGTGCGACGGGCCCCTTGCTCGTACGCGGGGAGATGTCGGACGCGGCGGCTACGCGATGCCCATGTACTCCTTCATACCCTCGACGGCCGCCTTCGCCCCTGCGACCGCGTGCACGACGGTGCGGGGGCCGGTCGCCACGTCGCCGGCGGCGAAGACGCCCGGGACCGTGCACATGTTCCTCTCATCCACTTCGAGCAGGCCGCGGTCGTTGGTGGCGAGGCCGTCGGTGGTGAGCACGAGCTTGTCCTTCGGCAGCTGCGACACGGCGATCACCACGGTGTCGCACGTCACGTGGTCGAGCTCGTCCCCGTAGCCCGCCACCTCGCCGTTCTCGTCGAAGATGGCGGTGCGGAAGACCGGCCCGTCCTTCTCGATGGCGACGACGTCCTTGCCGCGCACGATCTCGCAGCCCTCGAGCTCGGCGTACTCGACCTCCTCCGAGCTCGCCGTCACCTGGTTGGTGTTGGAGTACAGGGTCACGCGGTGCGCGCCGTGGCGCAGCGCGGTGCGCGCCACGTCCATGGCGACGTTGCCCACGCCGATGATCGCGACGTCGCGCCCCAGGTCCACGGAGTCCGGGTCGACGAGGTAGTCGATGCCGAAGAAGACGTTGCCGCGCCCCTGTCCGCGGATGTCGAGCTTGCGGGCGCGCCAGGTCCCCGTGCCCACGAACACGCTGTCGTAGCCGTCGCGGAACAGGTCGTCGATGTTCAGCGCGCCGCCGATGGTGGTGGAGGGGCGCAGGCGCACCCCGAGCGACACCATGATGTCGCGATAGCGGCCCACGAGCTCCTTGGACAGGCGGAACTCCGGGATGCCGTAGCGCAGCACGCCGCCGATCTCGGCCTTCTGCTCGAACACCGTCACGTCGCAGCCCGCCTCGGCCATCTTGATGGCCACGGTGATGCCGGCGGGCCCCGAGCCGATCACGGCGACGGACTTGCCGCAGGGGTCGGCGCGCTTGGGCGTGTAGCGGTCGAGGAAGGTGCGGGAGATGTAGTTCTCGATGCTCGAGAAATGCACCGGGTTGCCGCGGCGCCCCTGGATGCAGTTGCCCTCGCACTGGTTGGAGTGGTTGCAGATGAGCGAGCAGACGGCGCTCATGGGGTTGTTATCGAACAGCAGCGCCCCCGCCTCGTCCATCCTGCGCTCCTTGAACAGGCCGATCACCTCGGGGATGGGCGTGTGGACGGGGCATCCCTTGATCTGGCACATCGCCCGCTTGCATCTGAGG
Organism: Candidatus Collinsella stercoripullorum; assembly: GCF_027669965.1. NCBI lineage: Bacteria > Bacillati > Actinomycetota > Coriobacteriia > Coriobacteriales > Coriobacteriaceae > Collinsella > Candidatus Collinsella stercoripullorum. Next base: position 8,019 of record NZ_JAQECM010000012.1, read on the forward strand.
CACCGGTTGGCCTCCTCGACAACATGAATCGCCATGCGTATCTCCCATCGTTCGCGTCTCGCCCTCGCGCCGAGGCCGGCGCGGCGGGCGGTTGCGCTCAAGCATATCGCCCGATCCGGCTCGGTGCCACGGGATGCCCTGTTCTTTCCGGTGTTTTGTTTCGGGGGCCAGAAACGGGGGCGCCGGAGGGCCGGATATGAGGTACCGGTACCCATGCCGCGCGCCCCGCCGCGCCGCGGGCGGGGCGTGGTAGTATCGAGCGTGCCGCGCCGCCGGGCGGTGCGGCGCTCTGGATCACATGCAACGTAGGAGCTGACCTCATATGCCCAAGCGCACCGACGCCTACCGGGTCCCCTTCGCGGTGCCCGAGCTCGCCTTCGACGAGGCCGTGGCCCTGGCGGCCGACACCGGGACCATCTCGGGGGACGCGGGGCCCCTGCTCGAGACCGTCGTCGACATGCTCGACGTGCTCGAGCGCCCCGACGAGCACATGGACTGCATCCAGGTCGCGGGTACCAACGGCAAGACCTCGACGGCGCGCTTCTGCGCGGCGGCGCTCTCAGGGGAGGGGCTCTCCTGCGCGCTGTACACCTCGCCCCAGCTCGTCCGCTATCCCGAGCGCATGGAGGTCCGCGGCCGCGTCGTGGGCGACGGCGCGTTCGCCCACGGGGTCTCCGTCGCCGTGGAGGCCGGCCGGCGCGTCAACGCCGCGCGCGCCGCGGCCGGCGAGCGCGCCTACACCATCACCCCCTTCGACCTGCTCACGGTCGCCGCGCTCACGGTCTTCGCCGAGGCCCGCGTCGACGTCGCGGTGCTCGAGGTGGGCATGGGCGGGCGCTGGGACGCCACGAGCGCGACCGACCCGGTGGCGGTCGCCGTCACGGGCATCGGCCTCGACCACATGCGCATCCTGGGCGACACCCTGGAGGAGATCGCGGGGGAGAAGGCCGCGGTCATCAAGCCGGGGCGCGCGGTGGTGCTCGGCGAGGGGACCCATGAGCCGGGCGTGCGGCGCGTGATGGACGAGCGCTGCCGCGCCTGCGGCGTCGTCCCGCTCGCGTCGTCGCACACCCTGATCGGGAGGCCCGGCCGCCTCGGCGGCGAGCTCGCCTTCACGGTCGACGCCCCGCACGCCTCCTACACGTTGCGCATCCCCAAGCCCGCCTACCAGGCGCAGAACGCCGCGTGCGCCGTCTTCCTCGCCGAGGCCTACCTCGGCCGCGCCCTCGACGCCGCGGCGCTCCAGGCGAGCCTCGCGGCCGCCCCGACGCCGGGGCGCTTCGACACGGTGCGCGCCGACCCGCTCGTGCTCGTGGACGCGTGCCACAACCCGCAGTCCTGCGAGGCCTTCGTCTCCGCGCTCGACGAGGTGGACGCCGACGTCGCCGCGCGCCCCACGCTGCTTCTGGCCGCGCTGTCCGACAAGGACGTGGCGGGCATCGTGCGCGCCCTCGTGCCGGCGTTCCCGCGCGTCGCCGTGTGCGCGACCGATTCCGCCCGCGCCCTGCCGCCGGCGCGCCTCGCGGCCCTGGTGGGGGAGGAGCTCGCCCGCGAGGGGCGCCCCGGGACCGACCTCCGCGCGGTTTTCCCCGATGTCCCGCGCGCGCTCGACGCCCTGACGGAGGCGGGGGAGCCCCTCGTCGCCGCCGGCACCATCACCCTCGCCGGGGAGGTCGCCGGGTACCTTCGCGGCTAGGCCGTCCGGGCGCGGCTGAGATATGGTGCAACTATCAAGTTCTACTTGAAGCTGAGACTCTCGACTATACTGGGGCCGTCACCGAACGATTGGAGCGGACCCCGCGTATGTACGACCACGCACCGTCACCGAGCGAACCGAGGGCGGAGCTCGCCGCCGCCCGCCGGGCGGCGCACCTCGCCGTCACCGCCGGCCTGACCGCGGCGCTCGTCGTCGCGGGCGGCCTCGGCCCCTGGGCGCGCGCCGCCTACGCGGCGTCCGCCGACACCGAGGCGGAGCTCGCCGCCCTGACGGAGCAGGTGCGCGACGCCGCGGCGACGCACAGCGAGGCCACGGCGAACGCCGCCGAGCTCGACCGGCAGATCGCCGAGCAGGCCGAGGAGATCCTGCGCATCGAGCAGGAGGTCATCCCCGAGCAGCGCGACCGGGCGTCCCGCGCGGCGGCCAACCTCTACAAGATGCGCGAGTCCTCCTCGAACATCGTGTCGATGCTCCTGTCCGCGAGCTCCCTGTCCGACTTCATCACCCAGACCAAGTACCTCACGAGCATCCAGGACGACAACGTCCAGGCGCTCGAGGAGTACGAGTCCGCCTGCGCCGAGCTCGAGGCTAGGCTCGCCGAGCTCTCGGCCGCCCGCGACCAGGCGGGGGTCGAGACCCAGCGCGCCGCCGACGCGCTTGCCCAGGCGTCGTCCGCGCAGCAGGCCCTCGAGGAGCGCGCCGCGAGCGAGGACGCCGCCGAGGCGGCAGCGGCGCGCGCGGCCGCCGACGAGGCCGCGGCGCTCCAGGCGCAGATGGAGCAGGAGGCCGCCGCGGCGGACGGGGGAGCCGGCCAGACGGGCGGCTCCGACCAGGGGAGCGCGGGCTCGGGAGACGCCGGCTCGTCCGGCGGCTCGGCATCCGAGGCGCCTTCCGCCCCGTCCGCACCGGCCGACGACGCCCCGTCCTCCGACGGGGGCTCCTCCGCCGACGAGGGCGGCTGGCTCTCCGGCGTCGCCTCGCACTACGGCACCGGCGACGGCCTCATGGGCGCCCTCACCGCCAGCGGCGAGCCGGTCACGGAGACCTCGATGGGCATCGCCATGCTGAACGTCCCGCTCGGAACCATGGTGGAGATCCGCTACAACGGGCGCTCCGTCATCGCGCGCGTGAACGACCGCGGGCCCTACGCCCACGGCCGCGTCATCGATATGCAGCCCGCCGTCGCGCGCGCCCTGGGCTTCCTGTCGGTCGGCGTCGACACCGTGGAGTACCGCTTCCTGTAGCGGCCCCGCCGCCCCGGCGCTATGATGGGTCCCGGGCGGACCGGGCGCGTCCCGCGTCCGCAGGATGCGTGAACCGGGTCCCGCCGCGGCGGGGGAGAGCGAGGGACGTCTATGGCGATGGCAGACGAGGGGCGCATCGCGCGCGTGCTCGACCGTCTCGAGGAGCGCCACCCCGGCGCCCAGCTGCTCGTCACGGACCCGTGGTCGATCTTCTACCTCACGGGCTTCTACGCCGAGATGTACGAGCGGTTCTCCGGCGTGCTGCTGCGCGCGGGCGAGCGCCCCGTCATCTTCGACAACGCGCTGTACCCCATCGACGGCTACGGCAACGCCGACGTCGTGGTGTTCGACGACGCCGACGACCTCGCCTCGGTCCTCTGCTCCCGCATCGACCCCACCGCCCCGCTCGGCGTCGATGCGCAGATGCGCTCGGGCTTCCTCATGCCGCTCATCGAGCGTGCCGCCGCGCCCTCGTTCTTCCTCGGCTCCTACGCCGTCGCCGAGACGCGTGCGCGCAAGGACGCCCGCGAGCGCGAGCTGATGCGCGCGTCGAGCCGTGTGAACGACGCCGTGATGGCCGAGCTCCCCGGCCTCGTGCACGAGGGCGCGACGGAGCGCGGCATCGCCGCCCAGCTGCTCGACATCTACCGCGCGCACGGGGCCGAGGACTTCTCCTTCCCGTCCATCGTGAGCTTCGGCGCCCATGCGGCGGACCCGCATCACGAGCCCGACGGGACGGCTCTGCGCGCAGGCGAGGTCGTGCTGTTCGACATCGGCGGGAGGCGCGAGCGCTACTGCTCCGACATGACGCGGACCTTCTTCTTCGGCGAGCCGGATGCCGAGTCCGCGCGCGTCTACGACGTGGTGCGCCGCGCGAACGAGGCGGCCGAGGCCCTCGTGCGCCCCGGCGTGCGCTTCTGCGACCTCGATCGCGCCGCCCGCGGGGTCATCGAGGACGCGGGGTACGGCCCGTACTTCACCCATCGGCTCGGCCACTCCATCGGCCTCGAGGACCACGAGCCCGGCGACGTCTCGTCGGTGAACGAGGACGTCGTGGAGCCGGGGATGACCTTCTCCATCGAGCCGGGCGTCTACCTGCCGGGGCGCACCGGCGTGCGCATCGAGGACCTCGTGCTCGTCACGGAGGACGGCGCCGAGGTGCTCAACGCCTATCCCAAGGAGCCGATGCGCATCGACCGCTGAGCGCGCCGGCCCGGCGCGCCGGGCGGCCGTCCGTTTCGTCCGCATCCGGCTCCGCGCCCACGCGCCCGGCCGTCCGCTTCGTCCGCATGCTTCGCGCCCGGCTCCGCGCCCCTGCGCCCGGCGCCCTGCGCTTGTATGTCGAAAGCGTGTCATCTGCGGCCGGTCGGCCCCGCACGGTATAGAATCGGCAAGTAAGTTTGTGTAACGCACGGAAAGGCTGCATCCCCATGCTCGACAGCATTCTTCAGGAGATCATGTCGCCCCAGCTCCAGATGGCCATCTATCTGTTCGTCGGCTTCATCGTCGCCCTCTACGCCCTGTCGGTCGTCTACGTCTTCATCGACGCCCGCCGCCGCGGCGTCCGCGCCTTCTGGGCGTGGGGCATCGTCGCGCTCATCCCCTTCGTCGGCCTGATCGCCTACGTCGTCCTGCGCCCCAGCTCCTATCTCGCCGACCGCGAGGAGCAGGAGCTCGACATGGCCCTGCGCGAGCGCCAGCTCGCCGCGTACGGCACCTGCCCGCAGTGCGGCACCTCCATCGAGAAGGACTTCGTGGTGTGCCCCGTGTGCAACACGCAGGTGCGCAACGTCTGCCCGAGCTGCCACCGCCCGCTCGACGCCCATTGGAAGGTGTGCCCGTACTGCCGCACCCACATCCAGTAGCCGCGCGCCCGCGCCCTCCGCACCGCGGGGGGCGCTTCGCTTTTCCGCCCGCCGGGCCCGCGGCGCGACGGGGCCGCACGGGAGCGGCGGCCGCCTGCGCTGGACCGTCCCCGCGCGACGTGGTACAACTATCTCACCCGATTCGGAAGGGGCATCGACCATGCGCTCCATATTCGCCCTCAAAGCGGCCCGAACCCAGACTATCTAGGCGTCTGCCCATCCCTGCGGCCGCATCGCCGCGGGCAGGCGCCGTGTGCACCGCTCGCCGCCCCCAGGGGCGCGGGCGTTTTTCTTGCAGATCAGCCGCGGGGCCTCGCGCCGCGGCGGTACCACGATAAGGAGTACACCATGAAGGTCCTGTACAACGACGGTCACGTGGACGAGTGCCCGGCCGACGAGGTCGCGCACGTTATCCGCCACTCCGCGGCCCACATCATGGCGCAGGCCATCAAGCGGCTGTACCCGCAGGCCGACTTCGCCTACGGCCCGGCCACGGACAACGGCTTCTACTACGACGTCGACCTCGGCGACGCCACCCTCTCCGAGGACGACCTGCCCGCCATCGAGGCGGAGATGAGGAAGATCGCCAAGGAGAACCTCAAGTTCACGACCTTCGAGCTGCCCCGCGCCGAGGCCATCGCGCTCATGGAGGAGCGCGGCGAGAAGTACAAGGTCGAGCACATCGGCGACCTTGACCCCGACGCGCGCATCACCTTCTTCCAGCAGGGCGAGTACATCGACATGTGCGTGGGCCCGCACATCACCTACACGAAGGCCCTGAAGGCGTTCAAGCTCACCGGCGTGTCCGGCGCCTACTGGAAGGCCGACAAGAACAACAAGATGCTCACGCGCGTGAACGGCACGGCGTTCGCCACCAAGGAGGAGCTCGACGAGCACCTGCGCCTGATCGAGGAGGCCAAGAAGCGCGACCACCGCAGGATCGGCCGCGAGATGGACCTGTTCATGATGCGCGACGAGGCCCCGGGCTTCCCGTTCTTCCTGCCCAACGGCATGATCTTGAAGAACCAGCTGCTCGACTACTGGCGCGAGATCCACCACAAGGCGGGCTACGTGGAGATCTCCACGCCGTTGATCATGAACAAGCAGCTGTGGAAGATCTCCGGCCACTGGGACCACTACAAGGACAACATGTACTCCACGATCATCGACGACGAGGAGTACTGCATCAAGCCGATGAACTGCCCCGGCGGCGTGCTCGTGTACGCCTCCAAGCCGCACAGCTACCGCGAGCTGCCCATCCGCGCGGGCGAGATCGGCCTGGTGCACCGTCACGAGCTCAAGGGCGCCCTGCACGGCCTGTTCCGCGTGCGCTGCTTCAACCAGGACGACGCGCACCTGTTCGTGCGCCCCGACCAGCTGACCGATGAGATCGTGGGCGTGGTGAACCTGATCGACTCCGTCTACCAGAAGTTCGGCTTCACCTACCACCTCGAGCTCTCCACGCGCCCCGAGGACTCCATGGGCTCCGATGAGGACTGGGAGGCCGCCGAGGCCGGCCTGCGCGCGGCGCTGGAGCGCCTCGGCAAGGAGTACGTGGTCAACGAGGGCGACGGCGCCTTCTACGGCCCCAAGATCGACTTCCATCTGGAGGACTCGCTCGGCCGGACCTGGCAGTGCGGCACCGTGCAGCTCGACTTCCAGATGCCCATCAACTTCGACCTCGAGTACACGGACGCCGACGGCGCCAAGAAGCGCCCCATCATGCTGCACCGCGTGTGCTTCGGCTCCATCGAGCGCTTCATCGGCATCCTGATCGAGCACTACGCCGGCAAGTTCCCCACCTGGCTCGCGCCCGTCCAGGTGAAGGTCCTGCCCGTGTCCGAGAAGAGCCGCGCCTACGCCCACACCGTCGCCGACCAGCTCGATGCCGCCGGCATCCGCGTGGTCGTGGACGACCGCGACGAGAAGATCGGCTACAAGATCCGCGAGGCCCGCGGCGTCGACCGCGTGCCCTACATGCTGATCCTGGGCGAGAAGGAGGCCGAGGCGGGCAGCATCTCGGTGCGCGACCGCACGAACGAGACGCACCCCTCCACGGTCGAGGAGTTCATCGCCCAGCTCGACGCCGAGATCTCCGAGCGCCGCAGCTAACGTCGCCTGCCGGTGGGAAAATAGGGAGAGTCACTTTTTTCCCACCATCTGTCACCAGCGCGGACCGACGTCGGTCACGGCACCCCGTGGGAAAAAAGTGACTGTCCCTATTTTCCCCAGGTATACTTGATGGGTTCGCAGAGGGCGTGAGGTTCGAGGGGCGGTGCGGGAGATGACGGGTCCTGCCAATGAGTACGCATCGATGCAGGGCGCGCGCTGCGCATGGTTCGTGCGGGCGCGCCACGTCCCCGATGCCCTCGCCAAGATCGGGCTCGTCGGCCCCGCGGACCGCCTCGTCGTCCGCGCGAACGATTTCACCGACGCCTTCCGCTCCGCCTTCGGCGCGGGGTGCCTGAGCTTCGCGCGGGACGTCACCCCCGAGGCCTTCCTGGACGCGACGCGCGCCTGCCCCCATCCCGCCGCGGGCGGTCCGCGCGAGGGGCACGCCTCGTATGCGGACGGCGCGGGCGCGGGCTACGACCGCCTCTTCTGGTTCGTGAACTCCATCGGCTGCTTCGGCCTGCGCGTGGCCGACCTGCGCGGCCTCGCTGACGCGGCACGGGACGCCGGGGCGATCCTCATCGTCGACAACACCGTCGCCTCGGCGTGGGGCTGCCTGCCGCTCGAGGCGGGCGCGCACGTGGTCTGCGAGGGCCTCGACCGCGTCGCCGCCGGCGAGCTCGCCGAGCGCGCCGTGGGCATCGCCGTCGCCCGCGACGCGCGGGGTCGCGGCCGCCGCAGGGTCGCGGACCCGCTCGCCGCCGACGCCTACCGGATGCTCGCGCAGCGGCTGGGAGGGGAGCGCGTGCAGCCGAGCTTCGACGTCTCCGGCCGCGACCTGGACGCCCTCGCCCGCGGTTTCGGGACCCTGCCGGCGCGCATGCAGCGCCACGACGACAACGCCCGCGCGATCGCCGAGTACCTCGCCGCGAACCCCTACGTGCCGTCCGTGGCCTACCCCGGCTTGCCGTCCCATCCCGACTACGAGGTCGCCGCGCGCACGCTCCGGCACGGGTTCGGGCCCGCCGTCGACTTCGAGCTGCCCCATGGCCTCTCGGCGCGCGGGCTCATCGCCGCCTGCCCCGCCTCCTACCGCTCCGCCCGCGCCGGCGGCCCGACGACGCGCCTGTCCGCCCCGCGCGGCGACGAGGCGCGCTTCATCCGCCTGTTCGCGGGCGTCGACGACCCGCTCGAGATCGTCGACAGCCTCGACCAGGCCATGCGCCTGTCCTGCGATCCGCCCCAGCCCTGATCGCCGCCGGCCCGCGCCCGTCCGGCGCGCGGCCCCCGCCCCACAATCCGCTACGCATCGATCCATACATCGGGGAGGATGTCATGGACCCTTCGTTTTCGGCCGCCAACCTCGTCGAGGCGCTCGTCCTGGGCGTCGCGCTCGCCATGGACGCCATGGCGGTGACCCTGTCCAACTCGCTGTGCGAGCCCGATATGCCCGCCTCGCGCAAGTTCGCCATGCCGGTCCTGTTCGCCCTGTTCCAGATGGCCATGCCCATCGCCGGCTACCTCGGCGGCACGCTCGTCGCGCCGCTCATCGAGGCCTACGCGGGCATCGTGTCCCTGATCATCCTGGGGTTCGTGGGCGGCAAGATGATCGTCGAGGCGGTGCGCGAGCTCCGCGAGCCGGAGGCCTGCCCCGCCACGCGGCTCACCTGGCCCACCATCGCCATGGAGGCCGTCGCGACCTCGATCGACGCCTCGGGCAAGGACATCGTGCTGTACGGCGGCGCCATCGGGCTCACCACGTTCGCCTGCTGCCTGCTCGTGCTGCTGATCGGCCGCAAGCTCGGCGAGCGGTTCGGGGCGCACGCCCAGGTCGCGGGCGGCATCGTGCTCGTCGTCATCGGGCTCAGGGCGTTTCTCGGCTGAGGCCCGCAGCCCGCGGGGCCTTCCCGGGCGGGGCGGATCCGGACGACGGCCCGCACGTCGACCGGGGCGCTACTCCAGCTCGCGGGCGCGGCGCTTGAGGACCTCGTCGACCTCGGCCTGGATGTCGAGGTACGCCTCCAGGGCCCGCCTCCCGCGCGGCGTGAGGGTCGATCCACGGGCGCCGTCGCGCGCGAGCAGGTCGTATCCCAGATGGGCCTCGGCCTCGCGCACGAGCCGCCACGCCTTGGAGTAGGCCATCCCCATGCGCTTGGCGGCGCGGTTCAAGGAGCGCTCCTCGTCCACGCCGGCGAGCAGCTGCGCGCAGCCCTGGCCGAAGCCGCCGGGCAGCGAGGCGTCGTCTGATTTGAACGTTACGCGTGCAGACGCCGAAATCGTCATGGGGGATGCTCTCTCCTGCTAAAGTCCGCACTCGGGTTTCGCGCGGGCGTCCGGAAATCTACGGGGATCGGTGAACATCTGGCATTGTAGCAGTCCGGGCTGCACTACAATGGCTGCGCGGATCGCCCTGCCATGCGGTCCGGACGCGAAACCGCGCGGCGGGTCCCCGGCGCCGCTGTGCCCGGGGTGGGACCGCGCCCAACCCAGAAGAGGAGTGGCTATGGCAATGTTCTTCCCCGGTGAGTCCCATACGTTCTCGGAGTACCTGCTCGTCCCCGGTTACTCCTCCTCGGAGTGCATCCCCAACAACGTCTCGCTCAAGACCCCGCTCGTGCGCTTCAAGCGCGGCGAGGAGCCCCAGATCAGCCTGAACATCCCCATGGTCTCGGCCATCATGCAGTCCGTCTCCGGCGTGGACATGGGCGTCGCGCTCGCCACCGAGGGCGGCATGAGCTTCATCTACGGGTCCCAGACCCCCGAGTCCGAGGCCGCGATGGTCAAGGCCGTGAAGGACCACAAGGCCGGCTTCGTGGAATCCGACTCCACCCTCACCCCGGACATGACCATGGAGCAGGTCATGGAGCTCAAGGAGCACACCGGCCACTCCACCATGCCCGTCACCGACGACGGCACCCCGCGCGGCAAGCTGCTCGGCATCGTCACGAGCCGCGACTACCGTCCCAGCCGCGACGACCACTCCAAGCGCGTCCGCGAGTTCATGACCCCGCGCGAGAAGCTCATCGTGGGCGACAAGGACATCACCCTCAAGCGCGCCAACGACGTCATCTGGGACAACAAGCTGAACGCCCTGCCCTGCGTGGACGAGAACGACCACCTGGTCGGCATCGTCTTCCGCAAGGACTACGACTCCCACAAGTCCAACCCCAACGAGATGCTCGACGCCAACAAGCGCTACATGGTGGGCGCGGGCATCAACACGCGCGACTACGCCGAGCGCGTGCCGCTGCTCGTCGAGGCCGGCGCCGACGTGCTGTGCATCGACTCCTCCGAGGGCTTCTCCGAGTGGCAGAAGCGCACCATCGAGTGGATCCGCGCCAACTACGGCGAGAGCGTGCGCGTGGGCGCGGGCAACGTCGTGGACGCGGAGGGCTTCCGCTTCCTCGCCGACTGCGGCGCCGACTTCGTGAAGGTGGGCATCGGCGGCGGATCCATCTGCATCACGCGCGAGACCAAGGGCATCGGCCGCGGCCAGGCCACCGCGCTCATCGACGTCTGCCGCGCGCGCGACGAGTACTTCGAGGAGACGGGCGTCTACGTCCCCGTCTGCTCGGACGGCGGCATCGTGTACGACTACCACATGACCCTCGCGCTCGCCATGGGCGCCGACTTCATGATGCTCGGGCGCTACTTCGCCCGCTTCGACGAGAGCCCGACCGAGCGCGTGAACGTCAACGGCCAGTACATGAAGGAGTACTGGGGCGAGGGCTCGGCGCGCGCCCGCAACTGGCAGCGCTACGACCTGGGCGGCGCGGCCAAGCTGTCGTTCGTCGAGGGCGTCGACTCCTACGTCCCCTACGCCGGCTCGCTCAAGGACGGCGTGAACGGCACGCTCTACAAGATCAAGTCCACCATGTGCAACTGCGGCGCCCTCACCATCAAGGAGCTGCAGGAGAAGGCGCGCCTGACGCTCGTCTCGGCGACCTCCATCGTCGAGGGCGGCGCGCACGACGTCGTGGTGAAGGACTCCCAGCAGTCGGTGAGCTACCAGTAAGCCCCCGCTCGGCGACCCGTACCGCGCCCCGTCGGCCCGTGCCGGCGGGGCGCTTCGCGTATCGGCGCTCCCTCGCGCGCCGAGCCCGCGCGTTTTGCTAGAATCAGGAACATTACCGCCCCGTCGCGCGGACGCATGCCGCGGCCGGGGCCGACCCACACCGCAAGCCATAAGGAGCGACCCATGTGCGATTGCACCGAGCATAAGGAGATCCCCGCGTACGACGCGCAGGCCATCGAGGCCAAATGGATGGGGGAGTGGGACCGCGCGAACCTGTTCGCGGTCGACACCGACCCCTCCAAGCCCAAGAAGTACGTCCTGGAGATGTTCCCGTACCCCTCGGGCGACCTGCACATGGGGCATGCGCGCAACTACACCATCGGCGACGCCATGGCCCGCCAGGCGCGCATGCGCGGCTACGACGTGCTGCACCCCATCGGGTTCGACGCCTTCGGCCTGCCCGCCGAGAACGCCGCCATCAAGCACAACACGCAGGCGGCCGCGTGGACGTACCGGAACATGGACCAGGCGCTCGCCACCATGCGCCGCATGGGCTTCTCCTACGATATGGACCGCCTGGTGAAGACCTGCAGCCCCGACTACTACCGCTGGGGCCAGTGGATCTTCGAGAAGCTGTGGGAGCGCGGGCTGGTCTACCGCAAGAAGAGCCCCGTCAACTGGTGCCCCACCTGCAAGACGGTCCTCGCCAACGAGCAGGTCACGGAGGGGCGCTGCTGGCGCTGCGGCTCCGAGCCGGAGAAGCGCGACCTGGAGCAGTGGTACTTCAAGATCACCGAGTACGCCCAGGAGCTGCTCGACGACCTCGAGAAGCTGCCGGGTTGGCCCGAGCGCGTCAAGCAGATGCAGGCCAACTGGATCGGCCGCTCCGAGGGCGCCGAGGTCGATTTCACCCTCTGCGACGCCGACGGCGAGCCCATCCGCGGCGACGAGGGACGCATCACCGTGTTCACCACGCGCGCCGACACGCTGTTCGGCTGCACGTTCTTCCTGCTCGCGCCCGAGTACGAGGGGCTCATGGACCTCGTGGCCGGCACCGAGCACGAGGCCGCGGTGGCCGCGGTCGTGGAGGGCGCCAAGAAGGTGTCGGCCGTCGAGCGCGCCCAGGGCGCGCTCGAGAAGCACGGCGCGTTCACCGGCCGTTACGTGGTGAACCCCGTCTCCGGCCAGAAGGTCCCCGTGTGGGTGGCCGACTACGTGGTCTCCGACTACGGCACCGGCGCCGTCATGGCGGTCCCCTGCGGCGACCAGCGCGACTTCGAGTTCGCCCGCAAGTACGGCCTGCCCATCGTCCCCATCATCCTCATGGACGACGAGCTCGCCGCGCTCAAGGAGGCCGGCCAGGACATCGACACCTTCCATGCCGAGTCCGTCGACTGGGAGGGCGCGCACGCCGCCGAGGGCACGCTCGTGCAGTCCGGCAAGTACACCGGCATGCGCGGCGGCAAGCACTCCGAGGGCGAGGCCGCGATCGTGGCCGACCTCGAGGCCGCCGGCACCGGCCGCCGCAAGGTCGAGTTCCGCCTGCGCGACTGGCTCATCAGCCGCCAGCGCTACTGGGGCAACCCCATCCCGGCCGTTCACTGCGAGCACTGCGGCATCGTCCCGGTGCCCGAGGACCAGCTGCCCGTCATGCTGCCGGACAACCTCGACCTCGGCGCCGGCGAGACCCTCGCCGAGTGCGCGGAGTTCTACGAGACCACCTGCCCGGTCTGCGGGCGCCCGGCGCGCCGCGAGACGGACACCATGGACACCTTCACCTGTTCGAGCTGGTACTACCTGCGCTACTGCGACCCGCACAACGAGGAGCTCCCCTTCTCGCGCGAGGCCGCGGACCGCTGGATGCCGGTCGACAACTACATCGGCGGCATCGAGCACGCCATCCTGCACCTGCTGTACTCGCGCTTCTTCACCAAGGCGCTGCGCGACATCGGCCTGCTCGACGTCGACGAGCCGTTCACCAACCTGCTGTGCCAGGGCATGGTGAAGGACGCCAACGGGGAGACCATGTCCAAGTCCAAGGGCAACGTCGTGCCGCCCTCGAGCGTCATCGAGCCCTACGGTGCGGACACCATGCGCCTGGCCATCCTGTTCATCGCCCCGCCCGAGAAGGACTTCGACTGGGACGAGGACGCCGTCGCGGGCGCGAACCGCTTCCTCAAGCGCGCCTGGCGCCTGGTCTGGACCCTCGCGGGCGCTGCCGACCCCGCCGCCGAGCTCGACAAGGCGGCGCTCTCCGACGCCGCGCTCACCCTGTACCGCGAGCGGCACCGCACCATCGCCAAGTGCACGGAGGACTTCGACCGCCAGCAGTTCAACACCGCCATCTCGGCGATCATGGAGCTCGTGAACGCCGCGAGCGCCTACGTGAACACCGGCGAGGAGCTCGACGGCGCCCTGGCGTCCCTCGTCGCGACCGACATCGTCTCGGTCATGGCGCCGATCTGCCCCTTCTGGGCCGACGAGCTGTGGCACGCCGCCCTCGGCCGCGACAGCTTCGCCTACACCGCGCCCTGGCCCGCGTTCGACCTGGCAGAAACCGTCTCGGACGAGGTCGAGATCGCGGTCCAGGTGCTCGGCAAGATGCGCGCCCACACGATGGTCCCCACCGACGCCACGCCCGAGCAGATGCAGGCCGCGGCCGAGCGGGCGGCGGCGCGCTGGCTCGAGGGCAAGACGCTCGTCAAGGCCATCTGCGTGCCCGGCAAGCTCGTGAACCTGGTCGTCAGGTAAGCGTCGCAGCGGGTCGTCGGGGACGGGCGCATGGCTCCCGCGCGCCATCGGGTGCGCGGGAGGATCGCATCCGTCCCCGATGGCCCTCTCCAGCCGGCGTCCGCGCCGTTCGCCGACGCCGATTGTGTGCATCTTGCGGAGGGGATCCCCGGCCCGCGCGCCGCGGCGGTGCGAGTTTTCCCGCATCTACCTGCATGTGCTATGATAGCAAACGCAATTGAGGCTTATTCGAGAAGGGAGTGCAGGTCCGCCTGCGCTTCCTTTCTTATGTTGGGGAGGTGCTGCATGGTCAAAAGCGAGCTGGAGCAGGGCATCATCGACGCCCTCGAGGCCGTCGCGCCCGAGCACGGCATGGACATAGTCGACGTCGAGCTCACCGGCGCCACGAAGGCCCCGTGCGTCCGCGTCCGCATCGACCGCGCCGACGGCGCGGGCATCACGCTCGACGAGGTCACCGCACAGAGCCGGTGGGTGTCCGACGTGGTCGAGGGGCTCGACCCGGTTCCGGGCGCCTACACGCTCGAGGTCTCGAGCCCCGGCATGGCGCGCCCGCTGCGCCGGCCGTCCGACTTCGCCCGCTTCGTCGGGTCGGACGTCGAGCTTACGACCACGGCGGTCGAGGGCAGGCGCCGCTTCTCGGGCTCGCTCGTCGAGGCGGACGAGCGGACCGCGACGCTCGAGCTCGAGGACGGCGAGCGCGTGAGCTTCCCCTACGGCGAAATCAAGAAGTGCACCTTGAAGCCGGTCTTCGACTTCAAGGGCGGAAAGGGTGGTAAGTAAATGGCATCTGAGATGATGGAAGCGCTCATGGCCCTGTGCCAGGAGAAGCATATCGACCAGCTCTACCTCATCGACCGTCTCGAGCAGTCGCTGGCCAAGAGCTACGCCGAGATCCTGCACCTGGACTGGGGCGCCAAGGTCACCATCGACCGCGCCACCGGCAAGATCTACGTCTACAAGCTCATCCCCATCGACGACTCCATGGACGAGGAGGGCAACTACACCGAGTTCCAGGAGATCGACGTCACCCCGCGCGACACGAGCCGCATCGCCGCGCAGCACGCGAAGGCCGAGATCAACGCCATCGTGCGCAACTCCGCCCGCGAGCAGATCTTCGAGGAGTTCTCCGGGCGCATCGGCGACATCATCACCGGCACGGTGCTGCAGTCCACGCCCGACTTCACGATCGTCAAGATCCGCGAGGGCGTCGAGGCCGAGCTGCCCCACTTCGACCAGCGCCGCTACGAGAACGAGCGCAACGAGCGCCCGCACGGTGAGCGCTACCTGCACAACCAGCGCATCAAGGCCGTCATCATCGACGTGCGCGACCCGAACTCCACGCTTCCCCCGGTCCGCGGCGAGCACTCCCGCCCGCCGATCGTGATCTCGCGCACGCACCCGGCGCTCATCCGCCGCCTGTTCGAGCTCGAGGTGCCCGAGATCTACGAGGGCACGGTCGAGGTCAAGTCGATCGCCCGCGAGCCCGGCCAGCGCTCCAAGGTGGCCGTCCACTCGCTCGACGACCGCCTGGACCCGGTCGGCGCCTGCGTCGGCCCGAAGGGCAGCCGCGTCCGCACCGTCGTGTCCGAGCTGCGCGGCGAGCGCGTCGACGTGATCCTGTGGGACGACGACCCGGCGGCCTACGTCGCCAACGCCCTGTCGCCCGCCAAGGTCACCCGCGTGCTGATCGACGAGGAGAAGAACTACGCCGGCGTCATCGTGCCCGACGACCAGCTCTCGCTCGCCATCGGCAAGGAGGGCCAGAACGCGCGCCTGGCCGCGCGCCTGACCGGCTGGCACATCGACATCAAGAACGAGACGCTCGCCGCCGACATCCTGCGCAACGTCCCGGTCGCCCCGCAGCCCGTCGCCGAGGACCTGCTGTCCGACGACGAGCCCGAGCGCTGCGCGTACGTGAGCGCCGAGGGCATCCGCTGCCGCAACCAGGCGCGCCCCGGCTCGCGGTACTGCGGCGTCCACGACCCGGAGGGTCCCGAGGGCGGCTCGGATGCCTTCGAGGATGCCGAGGACCTCATCTGAGGCGACGGCGCGCCCCGACGCGGCCGCATCCGCAGGCCCCGGGGCGCCGCCCACCCGTTCGTTCCCGCATGCTTGAAGCAGGGCGCCGCGCGCCCGAGAGGTAGGTGATTGGCAACATGGCGAAGATTCGCGTATCGAGCCTGGCCAAGGAATTCGGAATGTCATCCAAGGAGCTGCTCGACCATCTGGCCGAGATGAAGATCCCCGCGAAGTCGGCGTCGTCGGCGCTCGAGGACGCCTACGTGTCCATGGTGCGCAAGAAGCTCGCGCCGGTGCTCGAGGCGCGCCGCGCCGAGATCGAGGCCGCCAAGGAGGCCGAGGAGCAGGCAGCCGCCGCCGAGGAGGCCGCCCGCGCCGCGGCCGCCGAGGCCGAGCGCGCCGCCCGCGAGAAGGCGGAGGCCGAGGCCCGCGAGGCCGAGCTCGAGGCGAAGCGCCGCGCGGTGCCCGCCTCCGACTCCGGCTCGCGCTTCCGGTCGCTGCTCGACCAGATCGCCCAGCAGGAGGTCGTGCTCAAGGAGAAGAAGGAGGCCGAGACCAAGAGGAAGGCCGAGGCCGACTCCCATCGCGGCGACCGCCGCGGCGGCAAGCGCTCGGAGCGCCGCTCCGAGGCGCCCGCGCCCGCCCGCACGCGCCGCACCAACATCGCCCCGCAGGTGCCCGCCGGCATGGACGTCCCCGCGCCCGAGAAGGCCGGCCGCGGCAAGAAGCGCCGCGGGGGCCAGGACCACGAGCACGGCGACCATTACTCCCGCATGGCCCGCGAGGCGGAGGAGTACAGCCGCGAGCGCGTCCTCGAGGAGGCCCGCGCCGCCGTCGAGGAGGCCAGCCGCGAGTCCACCGGCCGCCGCAAGAAGCGCAAGGAGAAGCGCGAGCGCGAGGCCGCGCAGCTGCGCGAGGAGAAGAAGCTCGAGGAGGCCCTCGCCCAGGGCGTGAACCCCGAGGACCTCGACGCGGTCCGCGTGTCCCAGGGCGTCACCGTCCAGGAGCTCGCCGAGGCGCTCGACGTGCCCGCCAACGACATCATCAAGCGCCTGTTCCTGCTGGGCACCCCGCTGACCATGACCCAGTCCATGTCCGACGACCTCGTCGAGCTCGTCGCCGACGACCTGGGCCGTCAGATCCGCATCATCACCCCGGAGGAGGAGAACTCCTTCTCCTTCTACGACGACCCGGCCGACCTGAAGCCGCGCCCGCCCGTGGTCACCGTCATGGGCCACGTCGACCACGGCAAGACGAGCCTGCTCGACGCCATCCGCCACACCGGCGTGGCGTCCCACGAGGCCGGCGGCATCACGCAGCACATCGGCGCCTCCCAGGTGACGATCAACGGCCGCCAGATCACCTTCGTCGACACCCCGGGCCACGAGGCGTTCACCGCCATGCGCGCCCGCGGCGCCAAGATCACCGACGTGGTCGTCCTGGTCGTCGCCGCCGACGACGGCGTCATGCCCCAGACCGTCGAGGCCATCAACCACTCCAAGGCGGCCGGCGTGCCCATCGTCGTCGCGGTCAACAAGTGCGACAAGCCCGATGCGAACCCGGACCGCGTGCGCCAGGAGCTCACCGAGTACGGCGTCATCCCCGAGGAGTGGGGCGGCCAGAACATGTTCGTCAACGTGTCCGCCCGCCAGAAGACCGGTATCGACGACCTGCTGGAGACCATCCTGCTCCAGGCCGACGTGCTCGAGCTCAAGGCCAACCCCGACACCTTCGCGTCGGGCTACATCATCGAGGCCAAGCTGGACCGCGGCCGCGGCCCGGTGGCCACCGTGCTCGTCAGCCGCGGCACCCTGCGCGTGGGCGACTCGCTCGTGGCCGGCATGAGCTACGGCCGCGTCCGCGCCATGCTCGACCAGCACGGCAACCCGGTCAAGGAGGCCGGCCCCTCGGACGCCGTGGAGATCCTCGGCCTGTCCTCCGTGCCCGCCGCCGGCGACGAGTTCCGCGTCTTCGAGGACGAGCGCGACGCGCGCGACCTCGCGGAGCAGCGCTCGCTCAAGGCGCGCATCGAGGAGCAGAACAAGGTCAAGCACGTCACGCTCGAGACCCTGTTCTCCGAGATGAGCGAGAACGAGCTCGCCGAGCTCAACCTCGTCGTCAAGGCCGACGTCCAGGGCTCCATCGAGGCCCTGGCCGACGCGCTGGGCAAGATGGACCAGTCCGAGGTCCGCATCAACATCATCCACTCCGCGGTGGGCGCCATCACGGAGACCGACGTCACCCTGGCCGCCGCCTCGAACGCCATCATCATCGGCTTCGGCGTGCGCCCGCAGGGCAAGGCCCGCGACCTCGCCGAGAAGGAGAACGTGCAGATCAAGACGTACTCCATCATCTACAAGGCGATCGAGGACATCGACGCCGCCCGCGTGGGCCTGCTCAAGCCCACCGAGGAGGAGGTCCAGACCGGCTCCGCCGAGGTCCGCGAGACCTTCCGCGTGCCCAAGGTCGGCACCATCGCCGGCTGCATGGTCACCGAGGGCGAGATCGAGCGCACCGACTCGGTGCGCGTCGTGCGCGACGGCGTCGTCATCTTCGAGGGCTCCTTCGCCTCCATGCGCCGCTTCAAGGACGACGTCAAGAGCGTCAAGGCGGGCTACGAGTGCGGTCTGGGCATCGAGAAGTACCAGGACATCAAGGTGGGCGACATCCTCGAGGCCTTCAAGGTCGTCGAGGTCGCCCGCACGGAGTAGGGGAGGCCGGTCGTGAAGCAGACGCCCGCCACGCGCCGCACCGGGGAGCAGCTGCGCGAGAAGCTCGGCTACATCCTGCTGTTCGAGATCTCCGACCCGCGCCTCGACCTCGTGACGATCACCGGCGTCGAGGTCAGCGTTGACCGCGCCTACGCGCGCGTCTACGTGACCTGCGACGCCGGGCGCTACGACGAGGTGCTCGAGGCGCTCGCCAGCGCCCGCGGGCGCATCCGCAGCCTGCTGGCGCGCTCCCTCGACTGGCGCGTGGTCCCCGAGCTCGACTTCCGCATCGACCGCTCCACCGACGAGGCGGAGCACATCGCGCGGGCGCTCGAGAACGTGCCCGCCACCATGGCGGTCGAGAAGGACGAGGAGGGCTACCCCATCCAGGTCGACGCCCCCGGCGACGCCGACGGGGACCCGAGCGAGGAGGGCGGCGCCCCGGGCGCCGTCCCCGGTGGGGAGGCGTCTGCGTGATGGGCGCCTGCGCCTGCATCGACCCCGACCTTCTCGCGACCTATGGGCGCATCCTCGAGATGATCGAGGATGCGCCCTCTGTCGCCATCTCGGGGCACACCTCGCCCGACGGCGACGCCCTGGGCTCCGTGCTGGGGCTCGGCGGCGCGCTCGCGGCGCGCTACCCGGACAAGCGCATCGACCTGCTGCTCGCCGACGACGGCCCCGTCCCGCGCATCTACCGCTTCATGGAGGGCGCGGACCGGCTCGTCCCGGCGGGGGACTACGGGTGCGACCCGGCGCTGTTCATCTCCGTGGACTGCCCGGTCACCGAGCGCCTCGCCGGCTCCGCCGCGGTGGTCGCGCGCTCCGGCGCCTCGGTGTGCTTCGACCACCATCCCGCCCGTGAGGAGTTCGCCGACATCACCGTGCGCCGCGTCGGAAGCGCCGCCACGGCGGTCCTCGTGGAGGAGTTCCTGCGCGCCGTCGGCATCCCTCTGTCCGGCGACGTCGCCACCTGCCTGCTGTGCGGCCTCGTGACCGACACCGGGCGGTTCCAGTACCAAAACGCCGACCCCGAGGCCTTCGCGTGCGCCGCGCGCCTGGTCGACGCGGGCGCCGCCCCCGCGCGGATCGCGCTCGAGGTCTACCAGAGCCAGCGCCTCGAGTACCTGAAGCTCGAGAGCCTGGTCATGAGCCGCATCCGCACCGTCGCCGGCGGCCGGGTCGCCTACTCCTACGCCTACGCGTCCGACCTCGTGTCCTTTGGCGTGACCCCCGACGAGTGCGACGGCCTCGTCGACGTGGTCCGCTCCGTGATGGGGGTCGAGGTCTGCCTGTTCGTGAAGGAGACGGAGTGCTGCCACCGCGTCCGCGGCAACCTGCGCTCCAAGTGCGACCTCGACGTCTCCGGGATCGCCGCGCGCTTCGGCGGCGGCGGGCACGCCGCGGCGGCCGGCTTCACCTACGAGG
The DNA here is from genome assembly GCF_027669965.1 of Candidatus Collinsella stercoripullorum. NCBI lineage: Bacteria > Bacillati > Actinomycetota > Coriobacteriia > Coriobacteriales > Coriobacteriaceae > Collinsella > Candidatus Collinsella stercoripullorum. The sequence continues at coordinate 27,881 of NZ_JAQECM010000012.1, forward strand.
GGAGCATCGTGGAAACCCTGAACGACGCCCTGCCCATGCTCGTCGGGCTCGTCGGCGAGGATGCCGGCGACCTGCACGTCGAGCTCTGACGGGTGAGCCATGGCCAAGCGCTCCCCATCCCAGCTGAATATCCTTCTCGCCCTCGATAAACCGGTGGGCTGCACCTCGCACGACCTCGTCGCGCGCACGCGCCGCACGCTCGGCGAGCGCCGCGTGGGGCATGCCGGCACCCTGGACCCGCTCGCCTCCGGCGTCATGGTCCTCGGCGTCGGCCAGGCGACCCGCCTGCTCGGGCGCATCACCCAGGACACCAAGGCCTACCTCGCCGACATCGCCTTCGGGTACGAGACCTGCACGGACGACGCCGAGGGCGAGCGCACGCGCGCCGTGGAGCCCGCCCCGGGGCTGTGGGACCCGCAGGCCGCCGCGCGCGCCCTCGCGGGCCTCGTGGGGCCCCAGATGCAGGTCCCCCCGGCCTTCTCCGCCATCTCCGTGGACGGGGTGCGCTCCTACCGGCGCGCCCGCGCCGGGGACGCCGTCGAGCTCCCTGCCCGCCCCGTCGAGGTGCTCGCGGCCGACCTCATCGCCGTGACCGCGGTCGACGGCGCGCCCGTGTGGACCGTCGCGTTCACCGTGAGCAAGGGCACCTACATCCGCGCGCTCGCGCGGGACCTGGGGCGCTCCCTCGGCGCCGCGGCCCATCTGTCCGGCCTGCGCCGGACCGCCTCGGGCTCCGTGGGGCTCGCGCGCTGCCTCGACCCGGAAGCGCTCACGCCGGACGCCGCCCGCGCGGCGGCGCTCGACCCGGTCGCGGTGCTCGACGTCCCCGCGCTGCCCGTCCCCGACGAGCGCCTCGCGGACATCCTGTGCGGGCGCCGGCTCTCGCCGTCGCTGCTGCGCGACGCGACGCGCCCGGTGGGCGAGGGCGACATGGTGGCCCTCGTGAACGGCGGCGAGCTGCGCGCCCTCGCGCGGATCGACGCCGGCAGGATCGCGCCCGCCGACGTGTTCCCCCAGGGGATCGGGGGCGTGGCCCTATGATGCCCGGCATCGGCGCCCTGCGCCGCGATTTCATCGCCCTCCCCGCCACCGCTCCCGTGCTGCGCGCGGGCGACGGCACCCCGTCCCCCTCGCTCGGCGACGCGGTGATCGCCATCGGCGCCTTCGACGGCGTCCACGTCGGGCACCGTTCCCTGCTCGCGCAGACCGTCGCCGACGCGCGCTCGCGCGGGGCCGCCGCGGTGGCCGTCACCTTCGACCCCGATCCCGACCGCGTGGTGGGCCGAGCTCCCGCGCCCAAGCTCATGGGGGTCGCCGACCGCCTGCGCGCGCTGGCCGCGAGCGGCGTCGACGCCGTGCTCGTCATCCCGTTCACCCGCGAGGTGGCGGGGATGGACCACGCCGGGTTCTTCGACCGCGTGCTCGCCCTGCGCCTGCGGCCGCTCGCCGTGCACGTGGGCTCCGACTTCCGCCTCGGGCGCGGGGGCGCCTCGACCGTCGAGGTCATGCGCGCCTGGGGCGCCGACCGGGGGCTCGAGGTCGTGGGCCACGAGCTCGTCTGCGACGACGGCTCGGCGGTCTCGGCCACGCGGATCCGCCGGCTGCTGCGGGAGCGCCGCGTGGAGGCGGCGGCATCCGAGCTCGGGCGCCACCCGATGCTGCGCGGCCGGATCGGCAGCGGGCGCGGGCAGGGGACCTCGATGGGGTTCCCGACCGCCAACATAGTTGTGGACGAGGGGCTGGCGGTCCCCGGGGACGGCGTGTACGAGGGGCTCGCCCTGATCGACGGCACCGTGTGGCCGGCCGCCGTCAACGTGGGCCTGCCGCCCACCTTCGCCGGCGACCCGGACTCGGCGCACCTGGAGGCGAACCTCATCGGCTTTACCGGCGACGTGCGCGGCAGCGAGGTCGCGCTCGCGTTCACGCGGTTCCTGAGGCCCTCGCGGGCCTTCTCGAGCACCGACGAGCTCATCGAGACGGTGCTCGGCAACATCGACGACATCCGGAGCGAGCTCGGGGACGAGGGGGTGCGCATCGCATGATCTCAGACGAGGACAAGGACCGCGTTCGCGCGGCGACCGACCTGGTGCAGCTCGTGCAGGAGACCGTCGAGCTGCGCCCGCGCGGCCAGGAGTTCTGGGGCTGCTGCCCGTTCCACCACGAGAAGACCCCGTCGTTCCACGTGATCCCGGCGACGCAGGTGTGGCACTGCTTCGGATGCGGCGAGGGCGGCGACGCCTTCACCTACGTCATGAAGCGCGAGAACCTGTCGTTCCCCGAGTCCATCCGCTTCCTGGCGGACCGGGCGGGCATCGAGATCGCGGACGACGCGCCCGGCGCGCGCCGCGGCACCAAGCGCTCGCGGATCGTCGACGTGTGCGAGGAGACCTGCTCGTTCTACCACACCATGCTCATGCGGGGGCGGGACGGCCGCGGCCGCGAGTACTTCTCCTCGCGCGGCATCGGCGCCGACATGTGCCGGCGCTACCGCCTGGGGTTCGCCCCCGGGCGCGGGAGCCTGGTCGCACATCTCTCGCAGAAGGGCTTCACCCCCCGCGAGATGACCGACGCCAACGTGGCGGTGTCCCGCGGCCGCGGGCTGTCCGACCGCTTCTACGACCGCGTGATGTTCCCCATCTTCGACGAGCAGGGGCGCTGCATCGCGTTCGGCGGGCGCATCATGGGGGCCGGCGAGCCCAAGTACCTCAACACCGCCGAGACCCCGGTCTTCCATAAGAAGCGCAACCTCTACGGATTCAACTGGGCCAAGGAGCACATCGTCGCCGCCGACGAGGCGGTGGTGGTCGAGGGCTACACCGATGCCATCTCCTGCTGGGAGGCGGGGATCGGCAACGTCGTGGCGACCCTCGGCACCGCGCTCACCGAGCACCACGTGAAGACGCTCACGCGGTTCGCCAAGCGCATCGTCTACCTCTTCGACGGCGACGCGGCGGGCCAGAAGGCCGCCGAGCGCGCGATCCAGTTCGTGGAGACCGGGTCGGTCGACCTGCGCTGCGTCATCCTGCCCGACGACCTCGACCCGGCCGACTTCATCGCCGCGCGGGGAGGGGAGGCGCTGCGCGAGCTGCTCGACGGCGCCGAGCCGCTCATGGACTTCGTCTTCGGCAAGCTCGGCGAGCGCAGCGACGTCTCGACGCCCGCCGGGCGCGCCCGCGCGCTCGAGGACGCCTGCCGGCTCATCTACCCGCTGCGCGACAGCTATATGATCGACACCTACTACATGCAGATCGCCGACCGCGTCGGCGCGGACCCCGACATGGTGCGCGCCTCCGCGGCCCGCGTGTTCGCCGACGTCGAGCGCGAGCAGCGCACGGCGCGGGAGCGCGAGCGGCGCCGCGAGCAGGCGGCGCCCGCCCGCCCGCGCGCCGTGCAGCCCCCCGCGGACGGGGACGCCTGGGCGTCCGAGCCCTTCGACGAGGAGCCCTACGACTACGTCCCGGCAGACGCCGAGGGCGCGCCGGCCGTGGAGGCCCCGGGCGGACCCTCGCCCGTCGACGGGGCGGCAGGCGGCGCCCCCGCGCCCCTGACCGAGCTCGAGCGCAGGTCGCTGGCGGGGGAGCGCGAGCTGCTCTGCCTGCTCACCGCGTACCCGGAGAGCTTCCGGCCCCTCGCCGAGCGCATCACCTCGATCGACTGGGTCGACCAGCGGCATGAGGCCATCGCCTGGGCGGTGCTCGCCACCCCCGAGGGCACGGCCGTGCCCGACGTGATGACGGCCGTGCGCGCCGTATGCCCCGAGGCGCCGTCGCTGGTGAGCGCGGGCACCATCGCCGCCACGAGCGCGCACCCCACGAGGACGAACATCGAGTTTCTGCTCGACACGCTCGAGCTGTTCACGATCCGCCGGAGGATGCGCCAGGCCCAGGCGCGCCTGCGCAGCGACCGGGGCCTCACCGCCGAGCAGCGCCGGGAGATGGCCATCCAGGCGACCCGGGACTCGGCGCGCGCCCGCGAGCTCGAGCGCGCGGTGGAGGGCGTGGCCGACCCCTTCCGGATCGCGGAGGAGGAGCAGGGGTAGCCCGCGCGCCGTCCGTGCCGTCTTTCGGGTACGGGCATGAAACTTGCGCTGGTAGGGTATAGAACGATGTGCTAAAGTAATGGGTCTACGTGTCAAGAAGGGAGAATCTGTGCCAAAGAAGACCGAAAGCACGGGTACCGGGCTCGATCCGTACATCGAGAAGCTCGTGGAGCAGGGTTCGCGTACCGGCACCGTCACCGAGGACGACATCCAGGTCGCCCTCAAGGACGTCGACGTTTCCGATGCACAGCTGAACTCCGTCTACCGCGGCCTGCGCGACCGCGGGGTAGAGATCGTCTCCGCCAACGAGGACGATGACGCCGGCCTTGACGTGGACGGCGCCGACGACGTCCTGGATGACGACGACCTGTCCGACGAGAGCATCGAGGACCACGAGATCAAGGTTGCCAAGAACGCCGACGCGGAGATGGCCTCGGCGAAGAGCAAGAAGAAGTCCCGTGTGCGCACCTCGCGCTCGCGCGCCCGCGCACGCGGTATCGACGCCTCCACCGTCATGCTCACCGGGGACCCGGTCCGCATGTACCTGAAGGAGATCGGCAAGGTCGACCTGCTGACCGCCGCCGACGAGGTCGACCTCGCCATGAAGATCGAGGCCGGTCTCGAGGCGGGCAACAAGCTGGAGGCCGCCGAGGCGGGGGAGATCGAGCTCACCCGCGCGGAGAAGCGCCGCCTGTCCCGCGTTGAGCAGGTGGGCCTCGAGGCCAAGCAGGCGCTCATTTCCGCCAACCTGCGCCTCGTGGTGTCCATCGCCAAGCGCTACGTCGGCCGCGGCATGCTGTTTTTGGACCTCATCCAGGAGGGTAACCTGGGCCTCATCCGCGCGGTCGAGAAGTTCGACTACGAGAAGGGCTTCAAGTTCTCCACGTACGCCACGTGGTGGATCCGCCAGGCCATCACCCGCGCCATCGCCGATCAGGCGCGCACCATCCGCATCCCGGTCCACATGGTCGAGACCATCAACAAGCTCGTGCGCGTCCAGCGCCAGCTGCTGCAGGACCTCGGCCGCGACCCGACCCCGGAGGAGATCGGCGCGGAGATGGACATGAGCGCCGACCGCGTGCGTGAGATCCAGAAGATCTCCCAGGAGCCGGTCTCGCTCGAGACGCCCATCGGCGAGGAGGAGGACTCCCAGCTCGGAGACTTCATCGAGGACTCCAACGCGGAGGTCCCGCCCGATGCGGCAAGCTTCTCGATGCTGCAGGAGCAGCTCGCCCAGGTGCTCGATTCGCTCGCCGACCGCGAGCGCAAGGTGATCGAGCTCCGCTTCGGCCTGGTGGACGGCCACCCGCGCACCCTCGAGGAGGTCGGGCGCGAGTTCGGGGTCACCCGTGAGCGCATCCGCCAGATCGAGTCCAAGACGCTCGCCAAGCTGCGCCACCCGAGCCGCTCGAGCAAGCTCAAGGACTACATCGAGAACTAGGTTGGTCGAAATCGACGAACAGGGCCCTTCGGGGCCCTGTTTTTTGCGCTCGGCCTGTCCGGTCGGGCGGGGGCCGGCGGCCCGTTCGGTCCGGCGGGAGGCGGCGGCCTGTTGGCTTGCACGAGGAGCCCAAGCGATCCGTCCGATCGGGCGGGGGAGCCTGGGCGGTCCTGCGACGGTCCGAGCGTTGTGAGGGGTTGGGACGTCGGCTGAAGGTCCCCTGTAGCCGACCCAAACAAAAACCCCGTCAGAGAATCTGACGGGGTGTAGCAATCTGGCTCCTCGAGTAGGACTCGAACCTACAACAACGCGGTTAACAGCCGCGGGCTCTACCATTGAGCTATCGAGGAATCTCGGTTGCGGCTAAGCAACAAAGATTAGTATACGCATTACCGCGGAGGACGCAAGAAGGAATTCGAAAAACTTTGCCGCCTCCGCCGATCGCCCTCAGATGGCCGCGCGGCACCCCGAGGCCCCTCCGGCGCAGACGTTCTCCACAGGTCGGTGCTGCTCGCACCCGTCTTTCGACCGTTCGCCCAGTTGCGACGCCAGAGCAACCAATCGGCGGCGGACTGCGCCCGTTCCGTGGGAAAACTGGTATCAATATACCAATACCAACCCCTCACCGGCTGCGCGGGGAGGGCGCGGTGCCCGGTACCACGCGGCGCCGGGGGAGACTCCCCGCCGGCGCTCGGAATGTCGAAGCGAGGTCATGATGAAACGTTGGCAGCAGCTGTTGGACGAGAGCTATCGCTCACTCGAGGACCTTCAGGAGCCGCTCGGGCTGAGCGACGAGCGCATAGCCGAGCTCAAGCCGTTCGAGGAGCGCTATCCCATCCTGGTCACCCCGTATTATCTCCGCCTCATGAACCGGCTCGACCCCGCCGACCCCATCCGCAGGATGTGCCTGCCCGATGTGGCCGCGCCCGAGGGCGGCGAGGCCACATCCGATGACACCGCGATCCAGGGCGGGCAGCACAAGTACCTGCAGTCGGTGCTGATCGTCTCCAACAACAGCACGCTCACCTACAGCCGCAACTGCTACCGGCGCGATTTCGCGCGGCTGGAGTCCGACGAGGCGTCGATGCGCATCCCGAAGCTCGCCGAGTACATCGGCGACCATCCGGAGATCGACAACATCTCGATCGGCGGCGGGGACGCGTTCCTGAACCCCAACGACCTGCTCGCCCAGTACCTCAAGGCGTTCGCGTTCCTCCCCACCATCGGGTACATCCGCTTCACCACGAGCGTCCCGGCCACGTTCCCGCAGCGCATCACCGAGGACGATGAGCTGCTCACCATGCTCTCGCGCTACGCTAAGGCGAAGGCGATCGTGGTGGTGACCCAGTTCAACCATCCGCGCGAGCTGACCGACGAGGCGGCCGCCGCGGTGCGCATGCTGCGCGAGGCGGGGTGCACTGTCCGCAACGAGGCGGTCCTGCTCGCCGGCGTGAACGATGATGCGGACACGCTCCTCGACCTCATGAACGGCCTGGTGGCGATCGGGGTGGAGCCGTACTACCTGTACCAGTGCCGCCCCGCGACGATCATGGCCGACGGGTTCCAGGTGCCGTTAGCGAAGGGCATCCGCATGGTCGACGACGCGAAGGCGAAGATGAGCGGCATGGCGAAGAGCTTCCGCTACATCATGGGCCATGCAACCGGCAAGATCTCGATGCTCGGGTTCACCGATGACGGGCGCGCGGCTTTCAAGTACCACGAGGCACGCAACGAGGAGGACCGGGGACGCATCTTCTTCGAGGAGCTTGCCGAGGACCAGTGCTGGCTGTAGGGGAGCGATTTGCGCCGACGGGCGCTGACCCCGTTTGGTGCGAAGGATGATTGAAGCGCCGGGGGCGGTGGGGAACCCGCCCCCGGCGCGCTGCGTTCCGCCGGCCTGCGGCAGCCGACATGTTCATCGGCCGCTTCCTTGCAGGGTGCGTTGGGCATCCGGCGAGGAATGCACCGACGGTTGGGCAACGTCCCGATGACGTTCTCACGGTTTCGCGAGCGCTGCACGTTGCGCTAAACTGGGTGGAATTGAGTTGCGTTTCCACCGACGTGCCGAGTACCCAGCGCGTCGGAACGAGATGGTCGGGGGATGCCCATGCGCCGATTCCAGTACGCCGTTGCCGTGATCATGACCGCCGTCATGTGCCTGACGCCTGTTCTGCAGCCGTATGCCGCCTATGCGGAGGTACTGGCGGCGGAGCGCCAGCTGTACGGGACATCCGATTCCTCTGCTGCGGAGGATGGAGCCGGGACTTCCGCTGCCACTGAGGACGGCTCCGCTGACGAGGGGTCGGTGGGGGAGGAGGCGAGCTCTTCCACGGACGGATCTGGGGATGGTTCCGCCGCCGTCGAGCCGACGCAGCCTTCGGATGCGGGCTCGGAAACCGCAGGGACGGCCGATGCCGCGACGGATGTCTCGACCGAGGATGCGGTCACGATCGACGAGGCTGCCGATGCTGCTGCGGAGGATGGCGAGCGCGACATCCCCGCCGACGAGTTCCGGGGTAATTCCTGGCGTTTCGAGAACGGCCAGCTGATCGGGGGCCTGGACGATGAGAGCGCGCCGAGCGGCAATTTCAGGGCGCGCGCGATGAACGCGTTGCCCGAGGGTGCGACGGCGCAGGGTATCGATGTCAGCGAGTTCCAGTATCAGATCAACTGGGACGCGGTGAAGGCGTCGGGCGTCGATTTCGCGATCATCCGTATCGGGTGGTGGAACAACGGCGTGGACAAGTACTTCGAGCGCAACGTTGCCGAATGCGAGCGCCTGGGAATCCCGTGGGGCGCGTATCTCTACTCCTACTCGATGGATGCCGAGGACGCGGCGAGCGAGGCGAACCACGCGATCGACCTCATGAACCAGATGAAGGCGAAGGGGTACACCCCCGATCTGCCCGTGTACCTCGACCTCGAGGATAAGGAGGTTCCGCTCGACGCGGCGAAGCTCGCGACCATCTCGAGCACCTTCAACGGCAAGATTGCTGCTGCGGGGTACGAGCCCGGCGTCTACGCGAGCGCGAGCTGGTGGAAGAACTACCTGACGAGCCCCGTGTTCGACAGCTGGAGCAAGTGGAGCGCGCAGTACTACAGCGTCTGCGAGGCCCCGAGCGACCCGGACATGTGGCAGTACACGAGCTCGGGTTCCGTCCCCGGCATCAGCGGCCCTGTGGATGTGAACTATTGGTATGACTATTACGACGGTGACCATTGGATCGAAGTCGGAGAAGACAGGTATTACGTTAATAAGGATGGCGAACCCTACACCGGCGAGCTGAAGGTCGGCGGGAGCTGGTACTGGCTCGACCCCGAGCGGGGCGGGGCCATGGCGACCGGCTTCGTCGACCTGCCCGCCGGCAAGACGGTCTACTACGGCGCCGACGGGGCCATGCTCTACGGGGAGCAGAAGATCGACGGGCTCTGGTACCACTTCGACGCGGTCACCGGGGCCATGTCCGTCGGCTTCACCGACCTGGGGTCGAAGACCGTCTACTACGGCGAGGACGGCGCCATGCTCTACGGCCGCCAGGAGATCGGGGGAGAGGTCTACTTCTTCGACGAGGTGACCGGCGCCCTCGTCCGCAGCGGCTGGGTCGAGGACGGCGAGTATGATTACTACGCTGATTCAAACGGTGTCATTCTGGCCACATCTTTTGTAGACGATAGCGGTGAAAGGATTCTTCTAGACTCCTTTGGAAAACCTTGCAAGCCGGGTTGGTATGAGTTCGATGAGATTAGATTCTATGTGATTTCTTCAGATGGAGTCATGGCCAATGGTGAGTATCAAATTGAAGGGAAATGGTACTTTTTCAACGCCGACTGCGTAATGTCTACTGGTTTTGTTCTTCTGGAAGACTCTGCTTCTCAAGGTGGAATGAAATGGGTGTATTACTGCCAAGATGGCTATATGCTGTATGGTGAGCAGAAAATCAACGACGGTTGGTATTATTTGAATCCGGTTAGCGGAGCAGTTACATACGGCTGGTATTACCTTTCTTCTGGAAATAAATGGGTCTATTACGGTGAATACATGGGTGACGGGCGCATGCGCTACGCTGCTCACGTCATAGACGGCATTCGGCGGTATTTCGATCCAGTCACCGGTGCTGCAGATAAAATCGGATATCAAAACCCTATTCAGTACTATCAGGTGAGCACTCAGAATGTTTCTTTGCCATCGTATGCGAGTGGAGGCATTTTCGCTTATATCACTCCTTCGCGCATCGCAGTTGATGCTACTCGAAACGATTGCATCAACGCTATGATTACTCGAGCCATGGACTATCTGGGTACTCCATATCGCTGGGATTATTCTTGCGCTCCAGGGGTTGGAGTCGATTGCTCGGGTCTTGTTATGCAGTCTCTATATGCTACCGGAATGTCGATGTCGCCGTATAACCCCTGGGACCATTATTTCACTCCCGGACATGATCACTATGCTAATGACATGTGGAATGATTCAAAGTTCAGGCATCTGAGTTTCTCTGAGAGGCAACGCGGCGATCTTGTATGTTATTCAGGTCACATTGCAATCTATTTAGGAAATGATCAGATAATTGAGGCTTCGAGTCCGGCAGGTGTTGTCAGGATTGCAAGTGTGTACAGCAGTTCTGGTATTAAAGGCGTTCTCCGTCCATTCGTTTAGCAATGTATTTCTTCATCGCGAGACCCGATAGGAGCTCGACACTCATCGGGTTTCGCGAACAAGCGGTTTTACTCTGCAGCCTTAATCATTAGAGGGTTCGCTCCACGTTGTCTTCTCAACGATGTAGCGTGGCCTATGCTTGCTTTCGAGATAGATTTTCCCGATGTACTCTCCGATTACACCGATGCTGAGAAGCTGGACACCGCTGAGGAAGCAGATGATGGAGGTAGTGCTCGCCCAGCCTGTAATGGTATTACCGGAGAGTGACATCACGACGGCCCAAATCACTCCAATAAAGCTAACAACGGACACAATCAGCCCGAAGAGGGTAATGAGGCGGATTGGCTTTACAGAAAGACTTGTGATTCCATCGGTTGCGAGTTTGAGCATCTTGCTTAATGGATAATGGCTCTTACCGGCAATGCGCTCATGGCGGGCATAATAGACGTTCGTTGATTTGAATCCGATAAGTGGCACCATTCCGCGGAGGAATAGATTGACCTCATTGAAAGTGGATAGAGCTTCGACGGCTTTTGCGCTCATGAGACGGTAGTCTGCATGATTGAAGACAGTTTCAACTCCCATTTTGGTGAGTAGGGAGTAGAACATCTGAGCAGTGGTTCGCTTGAAGAAGGTGTCAGTTTCGCGATTCGAACGTACTCCGTAAACGATTTCAAAACCAGCTTCGTATTGTTCAAGCATTTGGTCCATCGCATCGATATCGTCCTGACCGTCACAGTCGATGCTAATCGAGATGTCAAAAAAAAGATCGCGTTTCCAGGAGTCCTGCAAGTAGAGCGTTTTGATGTCCCCTATTGCGGGAAAGAGATATGCCGCAATAATGACTGTCGGCTTTGGCAAGCTCGGCAATAATGTTCCAAGTTGAATCGGAGCTCCCGTCGTTTATGAAGCAGATCCTGCTTGCGTTTGAGATGCGATTGGATTTAATGAGGGAGAGGAGCTTTTCGAGAAAGAGCGAGCTTGTTACAGGCAGGACGTCTTCCTCGTTATAGCATGGGACAACGATATACAAAACAGGGCGAACCACTGACATCAGAAACAGCCTTTCATAATATTACTCTCGGGCAGCGAGTGGGCAGTTCCGCGCATGTGTATTGAAACGTGGATGCAGAAACTTCCTCGCTCGCGTACCCAGCGTCTATCGTTTGAATTACTATAAGGCAGCAGGCTTGATTTGTGGAGGAAATGACGTGAAGCAATATCGTGCCAAGCATCAGGGCCATGTTGAAAGGACGATTGGGGAGGCAATAAATCTAGGATTGACCCGCATTGGTTTGACGATCCTTCTTATTATCGTTGCGATATTGGCGCTTGCTTCTTTGGTCACCACCTATATCTTCCCGTACACCAATTTCGAGACGCCCTTTAATTCTTTCAGTTATGTTTTGGTTTCTCTTCCCCTAATTGGAGGGGCACTATTTTTTATTACCAAGTTTAGCTATTTCAATCGAGTTCAGTCCAGCCGAGTGATAGCGGTTTGTGCGAGTATCTCGTTTTTGTTTTCTATAATTTGGGTTTCCATCTTTTCGTCCTATCCTCCTAATGCGGACCAATGGATAGCTGTCAACTGCGCTCAGATGCTGCATAATAATGAGGTTGACTTGCTGAATCAAAGCGGATTGCTTCAGGTTTATCCTTTCCAAACAGGCCTAGTTTTATGGAATGAACTAGTAGGTTCTTTATTCGGCTTTTCGAATTGGACTGCTTTTCGTTTGTTAGGATGCATCTCCGTACCAATCATCGTGCTTTTTCTCTCTCGGACAGCAGAGCTCGTTTTTGATAATTCGAAAGTTGGTTCGGTTTGTGCGATTCTGTCTACAGTTTTTCTGCCGCTCTCGTGTTATGCGTCCTTCATTTACGGAACCCTACCTTCATTAGCGGCTAGCCTGATAGCGTTTTGGTTTCAAATTCGGGCGATTCGCATTCAAGCTAATGACGCTGGTAAATGCCTACGTCTAGGTATCACTTCATGTGTTATGTTTTTCATTGCTCTCTTTTTTAAATTGAACAGCCTGATATTTCTTATTGCAGCAGAGGCTGTGTGGTTCTTTACCGCTATCTTGCGAAAGAGTGGAGGGCTGTTAATAATATGCATGCTGAATATAGCCGTCTACTTCTCCTCAAGTTTCATCCCTAATTATATTGTTGAGAATCGTACCGGCATAGAGGTCGGCTCGGGCGTTCCGAAAACGGCGTGGATCGTTATGGGGCTACAGGAATCTGATCGTGCTGCTGGCTGGTATAACGAATATGTAACACAGTACTGGGGGGCTGCTATAGATGGCTCTTACGATGCTTATCAAAACGCCAATAAACAGATTGAGGCCGATTTATCTGAACGAATAAATGAGTTCTGTAGCAATCCTTTGTATGCAGTTGACTTCTTCTCGGAAAAAGTGTTGACGCAGTGGTCTGAACCAACTTTTCAATCACTATGGTGCAGCTTTACTGGTACAGGCACAGTATCCCAGGACGGAAAACTAGCAGGTGTTAATGCTTCATTTGATGGGGATTCGCTGTTGCAGAGCAGTCTGCTCGACGGGATGCTTCATAAAGGATATGTGGTATATTGCGATACATTTCAGTCTATCGTCTATATAATGATTGTTGCCGGATTAGTATTCATGCTGAGACGGCCTACCGAGTTGCATAGTGCTATTTTTGCAATTGCCTTATTTGGCGGCATTATCTTTCATGTGCTGTGGGAGGCAAAATCATGTTACACGTTTACTTATTTCCTAACAGCATTGCCAATAGCCGCACAAGGTATTCTTTACATCAGAGGTTTCATTATGCGCAATAGTACGACCAGAACAACTCTGCATCATTTACGTGATGCAAATTAAGAGAATCTGTTTCCGGACCCTTGATTGCCAAACTTGGCGCAGGCAAGTCTGCACTAAGTTTGGCAATCAAGGCGGGATTAGTCCGTTCGCGGGGGAATAAGGTCAGCTAACGATTGACAAATTCACTTCAAGGTTGTTGTGACATACTTATAAGATAGTCAAGTTGGTCGGGTTTAGGCGTTACGTTGATTGGCGATTTCTAGAGTCTGATTGAGTAAGTGGAAGGTGATTTGCATGCGCTTTAGAGATGACAGCAAGCCGCGTTCAAGATATGTCAAATGCCCACTTTGCGAAGTCGTTTGCCAGTTGAGGTATCCAATTATTCTTAGTATCGATAAAAATCTACCAGTAGACTTCCAAGAATATCTTCGTGATGAATACCCTGAGTATACCACCAACATTGAGAGACAGCATCAAGTTGGCTTTGTTTCAACCCCATCGGGTGTGATTGCGCAACCGGCCATTCAGCAAGAAACTATGAATCATTGTTTTAGCAGCCCTGATGGCAATTGGAAAGTAAACCTAACAAGCTCGTTTGTGGCTCTATCCACAAACGCATACAGTACCTGGGAAGATTTTCGCGAAAAGCTCTGGTTGCCCGTCACTGCTCTTACGCAATGCTATCATCCAGCGTATTGCACGCGTGTGGGTCTTCGTTATGTGGATGTTTATGATCGGGCGAAGCTTGGGGTGCAAGGGACGCCTTGGAGGAGTTTGTTTCGTGAGCAAATCTTAGGAATGGCAGCTGTGCCAGATAACGAGGCCGATATCCAGACGGTCAGCCAACACGCAGAGATTAAATTAGATGAATATGATGCCATCATGCGCGTTATAACGAATTTCGGTGCTGAGTCCTCTAGCCCCAATACGTCACCGCGAGATGTTTTTATAGTCGATACCGATACATATTCATTGAAACGATTCCCAATTAGCAAAGAGGGTGTCGAGGATTGTCTAAATTTCATGCACGACAATTCAACTGAGTATGGTCGTTGGATGATAACTGACGAACTGTTTAGCGCAATGAATCCTGAAGCGATCTCTGGGGAGGCTGTATCGTGAGCGGTATAGTTGGCGTTACAGCACAAGAGGGATATAGTCTTAATATGTATGCATACTCTGATAGAGATGCAACATCAAACGGAATGAGTAATGTGGCCTCATTACCTGCTCAGCTTGAAACAACTGCTGGTCTTCAAACAACAACCGGCATTCTAAGTTCAGGCTACGAGTCTTCTTTACCGCGTAATCTCAGCATATTCTCTGAGGTTGAGCATGGAATCGACAGTCCATCTCTTGATGAAGGGCAACGCTTTCTCGCGCATGATCTAATAACTGCGATCAAGGCCAGCCTTCTGCTAAATTATCGAGAGCGATATATGAATCTGCCTTATTCTGAGCTACATATGACTGTCCTTGATGATAATTCTGCTTTAATTGAATGGACCTACCTTAATTTTCGTGCAGGTTTTTCCATCGAGCAAGATGTCAGTAAGTCATCATATTATGTGCTTGTGCGTGACGAGACAGATGGGAATAGTACTGTTATACCCGAATTTGGGCAATTATCAAAAGATAATGTGGACGCAGTTGCAGCAAAGGTTGTTTCGCTTATTTCGGAGAGACTCTGATGCTTGATCGTGGCGTTGAAGCCGAACTTGAAAAGACATTTCCAAGCAGCCTCTTTCGAGGCTTTACCGTATCGGCAATTCAGGATGACGGCATGTTAAGTGCTAGTGCTTTTGAGTTCAAGGAGTTTGACGGTCGCGGTATTCAGGAGTGCTCGGTTAATTGGAACGATGATGCGGGCTCTTTGCTGCAAATCGCTGCGCAAATAAAGGAAAACGGACAAAAACAGTTCAAATACGGTGCCTGTCAAATTTCTAGAGCTGTGATTGACCGCATGAGTGGGCTTGCTGCAGCGATAACCGCAGGGTTTAACTATGAACGGAAGCCTGTTGAGGGTAATCCCTATCATGGAAACTTGCTCTGTAAAACTGAGCTTTCCCGTTCTGGGAAAAAGGCGTTATGCGGTATGCTTGCCATGTCTTACGATCGGTTATATACGCGTGAGCAGCTTGATCAGATTTGCAGCGGTTCGATTGAAGATGCAGACATGCATCGTCGCTAACTTAAACGTTGAATTATAGAACTGCAGCAGTCTATACAGCCCTTCCGTTAGTTTGGGTGTTTGAGCGGCCGCTGCGGTAACGTACATTTTCTTGCGCACTTTTCGACAGCCCCATAGGCCCGCCTCACGGTGCGGCTGCTCCTTCAGGAGCATTGCGTATAGGTGCGCCTCGAGCCCCACTCGCTCTCGGCCACGTACTTCAGCCTTGCGGTCACCAGCATGAGGGCGCTCCTGTCGTCGGTACCGTCAAGATTCTTGCGCACTTT